>JAGCLN010000051.1 GCA_017646945.1 Clostridia bacterium
AACAAGTAACGCCACTTTCATTTATGTAGTCTTTAAAAATTGAAATTATATCGGTAGACCATGATTTTTGGATAGGACAACAATCAGTTTCAACTACCCTGTGAGAGTTAAGAGCGAAAAAGCCTATCTTGTTCACCCCATTATCGCACCTTACGGGAAGTTGAAGTTTATTGCGATATTCGTACTCGGTATCACTTTTAACGCAAGGCAAAACTTCCGTTTCAAGCCCTGCAATCTTTTTAATACAGTCGTGAACGGTTTCGCTTTTGAGTTTTAACTGGTCTTTATAACGCAAATGTTGAAGTTGACAACCACCGCATTTTCCGTAAACACAACAACGAGGCCTTACCCTCTGCTCCGCAGGGGTTAAGACCTCAATAAGTTTGCAAAACGCAATATTTTTAGTTACTTTAAGTGCCTTAAACTTAATTTTTTCGCCCATTAAGGCAAATGGCACGAAGCAGACGTAGTTGTCAATACGGACGATACCTTCCATATTAGAACCAACCGCGGACACGTTGCCGATAAATTCGTCGTTCTTTCGCATAATTTATAACCCAAGTCTTTTTATAATAATAAAAGACGTTTTTAAAAATCTAATAATAACTATATCGTAAACGATATACGCTAAAATTCCACAAATAATTATAAGTAACGGTATAAACTTAGTAAGCATAGGGTCTTTCACGATAAACATCGAAAAAAGATAATACATTAAAAAGCAAACACCAACGAACCACACGCATTTTATAGGATACAAAAACCAAACCTTGTTACCTTTTTGAATTTGAAAAAAGTTAACTATCGGGTGTAGCCCGAAAAACGCAAAGTAAAGTATCGCTAAGTAAAAGCGCGACGATGCAAACACGAACGCTAATATTCCCGTTGCAAAGTATGTGTATAGCGCGCCTTTGTAACTCTTTTTAGAAAGTGGCAAAGTCATCATAATCGACGAGATAAACAATGCACTTAAATCAAAAGTTTGAATATATGCGCCTACGATTAAAAAAATCACGCCGAGAGCAGTTGCTAATGCAGATACGGCTATGAGTTTTCCGTTCTTCATAGTTATCTACAACCGCAACAACAATTCAATAAAATGTTACAAATAATCATATCGCAACACCATTGAGCGCAACTATCGCCACCGAGTTGTTGAGTAGGCCCTGCTTGTTGGGGATTTTCACCGCCGTAAGTATTACCTGACTTATTCCAGTCGCTATTGATTTTAGCGCCGTTATTAACTCTTGCGTTAAGTTTTTCAAGCGAATCTTTATACTTTTGCTCGTTAGGATTCATTGAAATTGCGATTTCAAGTTGTTTTTTACTCTCGTTAAACCAGTTCTTTTTATAAAATACTACCGATTGATAATAGTGCCACTCGGCAGTTCTTTCATTAAAATCGTCAAGAAGTTGTTGCGCCGCAGATAAATTACCACTCTTAATAGCCGCTTCAACGCTCTTATACGCTTCTGCCGTGCTACCTTCGTTAGAATGCTCGAAACGATAGTTCATAATAGCATCGTAAGCAACTTCAATCTCTGTTAAACGCTTTGCCGCGTTATTACCAACGTCACTATCTTCCGAGAACCTTTCTTCTTCGTATTGTTTTCTAAGCGCAAGGTATTTTTCCCTGATAACTTCACTACTGTCTTCGGGCGAAGCGCCTAAAGATTTATAATACTTTTCAATCATTTTTAATTCCTTTAGAAATAATTTTATTAGTCGTAACAGGTATTCCGCGAGTTAATACGTTAACGACTAAGTCTACGTTATATTTTGTTTCAATATTTTTAAAATTTTCAGCAATTTGAGAAAAAATTCCGCTAAAAATAAAGAAAATATCATTTTTATGCTCTAAAATCAAAGTTTCAAAGTTAGCGCAACCGTATGCGTTATATAAAACGTTGAAACTTTTTTTCTTGATATCCT
>JAGCLN010000052.1 GCA_017646945.1 Clostridia bacterium
CAGTATTCGTAACGGGCGCAACTAACGGTACGGGCTTTGCTATTGCAGAACGCTTCGCTAAAGAGGGTTACGCGGTGTTCATCGGTAGTAGAACTTTGGAAAATTCCATTGAAGCGGCAAAGAAAATCGCCGATAAATACGGCGTTTTTGCAAAAGGCTATAAAACGGAAATCTTCAATGAAGAAAACGTTAAAGAAATTTTTAACGATATTAGAGCAAACGGATATTTACTCGACACGTTGGTATTAAACGCGGCAAATTTAGGTATAGGTCAAGTTAGTTTAGACGTTGATATTAAAGATTTTATGGACGTTTACAATACTAATATCGGTTGGAATTTCATGATGGCGCGCCAAGCGTGTTTACAAATGAAGGAAAAGGGCAAGGGTTCTATCGTATTTATCACTTCTAACTCGGCTATTAGAGTTACTGAAAATAGACTTGCTTACTGTTCTTCAAAGAGCGCGATACTAGCTATGAGTAAATCAATGGCGATTGACTGGGGTAAATACGGCGTTAGGTCTAACTGCGTTCTTCCCGGTATGATTAAGACTGAGCGTTGGCATAAAAATTTAAACAACGCTAAATATTGTCTTCCTAACTATACCCCGATAAGAGATATTGCCGAATTTGAAGATATTGCTAACGCCGCTTGGTATTTTGGTAGTGATGAATCGAGAAATACTACCGGCGCCGAACTTGTAGTTGACGGTGGTATGCTTGCTCAACTTACGCCAAACATTGATAGGGAACTTTGGAAATGATGAAAGACGTAATTAAGTGTATTGAAGAAGAAAAACTCATAGTAATAGTTCGCGGTGTTAAAAAAGAAAAGTTAATTCCGCTTGCCGAAGCGATGTATCAAGGCGGTATTAGGCTTTTAGAAGTTACTTTTTCTGCAAACGGTAGCGTAACTGACGAAGATACTGCAGATAGCATTAAAGCGCTTGCCCACGCCTTTGAAGGTAAAATGTATATAGGCGCGGGTACAGTTCTTACTGAAAAACAGGTAGAGCTTACTAAAAAAGCAGGTGGTAAATTTATTATTTCACCAGATTCCTACGATAAAGTTATTGCAAAAACGAAAGAACTCGGTATGGTTTCAATGCCGGGCGCTATTACGCCAACTGAAATTCAGTCTGCAGTAAGGGCGGGGGCAGATTTCATTAAACTTTTCCCGATGACCAACTTTGGTATTTCCTACTTAAAGGCGGTAAAAGCCCCACTTTCTCACGTTAAATTCTTAGCGGTAGGCGGTGTTGACGAGAATAATATGGCAGATTACTTAAAAGCGGGTATTCGCGGTTTTGGTGTTGGCACGAGCATCGTAAGAAAAGATTTAATCGAAAAAGACGATTATCAAGCGATTACCGACCTTGCTAAAAAGTACGTTGCCGTAATAAAAGGTTAATCATATATAATAAAATTGCTCCATAATATTATTTATGGAGTTTTTTTATGCGTAATTTTATAGGCGAGATATTAAGCACGATAAAATCTAATAAAACTATATTTATAATTTGTTTAGCGGTAACGCTGATTGCTATGATTTTTGGTGTTGTTATTTCGTTAAACGAAGATTTATCTTGTTTTTATAAAGAAATATTGCTTGAATTTTTTAAAACTATTCTATCAAGAGAGAGTTTTGGCGTTTCTTACTTAATAAAACGAATGCTTATATCTTCGCTTATTCTTTTAATAATTTTACTGTTATCATTAAATAATTACACGTTTTATATAAGTTTTTTAATACTTTTTTACCGCGCGTTTATAATAGGGCTTGCGTTAAAGTTGTTTATTACCGAACTTCTTGTAGGTGGTATATTTTTATTCCTATTTATCGTGTTCACACAAGGTTTTTTGCTATGTGTTGCAATATCGCTTTATTTAACGTTAACCTTTAAAAAGGTAAAACGCCTTGATAAATGCGAGTTTTCATATTTGATAAAGTGTTATATAACTTCGTTATTTTTGGCGGTTTTAGGGTGTGTTTTAGAGTTTTTGTTTATAGTTATAATATTTAGACCTTTCAATTTGTATTTTTAAATATATTATCTTTAAAACTACTTAAAATATCTTTATGAAAAGACTATTTAAACCGTTACTGTTAACGGTAATTACTTCAATTTGTTTTAGTTTTAACATTAATTTTTCTACCGCTAAGGCGGAAACTAAGAGCGTAAAAGCGGAATATTTATACGATTTTAATACGAAAACCGAAATTTACGCCTATAATGAAAACGAACGCTTGCCGATTGCAAGTATGACTAAGATAATGCTTCTCAGTTTAGTTTACGATAACGTAAATGCGGGCAATTTATCCCTTGATGAAGAGGTTATCGTTTCAGAAACAGCATCTGGCATGGGCGGTAGCCAAGTATTTTTAGAAAGCGGGCGCGCTTATAAGGCTCGTGACCTTGTTAAAAGCGTAATCGTAGCCTCTGCAAACGATGCGAGCGTTGCATTGGCGGAAAGGCTTTACGGCTCGGAAGAAGAATGTGTAAACAAAATGAATGAAAAAGTTAGTAAGTTAGGGCTTGAAAACACCTTATTTTCTAACTGTACAGGTTTACCAAAGCCTATGCAATACTCATCGGCTAAAGATATAACTATGATTTTTGCAAATTTAATTGAAAACGAAGATTACTTCAACTATTCTAAAATTTGGCTTGACAAAATCGACCACTCAAAAAACTCCACAGAATTAGCAAACACTAATAAGCTTATAAAACACTATAAGGGCTGTGATGGTGGTAAAACGGGTTTTACAAACGAATCTGGGTTTTGCCTTACCGCAACGGCAAAAAGGGGTAATATGCGCTTAATTTCGGCTGTAATAGGCGCAAGCGATAGTAAAACAAGGTTTAATTCCGTTTCAACTATGTTTAATATGGGTTTTAACGGCTATGAAAATAAAGCGGTGCTTGATAAAGATATTCCGTTAGATATTCCCGTTAGGGTAAGCGGTGGCAAAAATGCAAGTATTGAAGTTGCGCCGGAAAAAGATTTTTTCGTTTTATCTAAAAAAGGCGAAAAGGTTTGCGTTGATTTTGAATATAACTTTAATAGTGTCTGCGCGCCGATAAGTAAAGGTGATAAAGTTGGAAGCGTAACCGTATATAGAAACGGAGTTGAATGTGGAAAAATTGATTTAATAAGTTTAGAAACGATAAATAAGTTAACTTACTTTGATATAGTATTTGAAATTGCTAATAAATGGTAATAATCCGCCTGCATAATTGCAGGCGTTTTTATTTAAAAACCTTGCAATTTTATGTAAGTTGTAGTAAAATATATGTATATATTTTTAAAAAGGGTAATTATGGCAGTAAACAATTTCGAATCTAAGGTAGATTACGTAACTAAATTAAGTAGCCTTGATTTTGAAGGTCCGCTTGACCTTTTATTGTATCTTATCAAGCAAGCGGAAATTGACGTTAAGGATATATTCGTTTCCGAAGTAACTAATCAATTTTTAGAGTACGTTAACACTCATACGATTGATATGGAAACTGAGAGCGAATACCTTTCTATTGCCGCAACTATTATTGAA
>JAGCLN010000053.1 GCA_017646945.1 Clostridia bacterium
GCGCGCTACCAGCTGCGCTACACCCCGATACGCTTACCATTTTAGCATATAAATTATAAAAATGCTACTTTTTTAATGGTAAAATATAAAATTATTTTTCGCCTTGGCGTTTTCTCATTTTTAGCCAGTTAAAATAACTGTATAAATCGTTTATCAAAAATACCGTAAAGCAAACGGCAACGGGTACGTAACCAACGGAAATAAACGATTGAATAGTCCAAAGCGTTATCAAAACGATATCGTTAACGGCGTATGCAAGCGCAAAGAGTGGGGAACGCTTGTAAGTTAAATATACCGCAACGAAACTCGTTGTAATAGAAAGCGTGCTAACGGGTAGGTTAGAAGTTTTAAGCGCCTTTAATATAAAGAAAAACGCGAGCGTTATAATAGTGGTTGCTATAATTAAAATATAAACGTCTTTTTTAGTGATATCTCTAACCTTAACTTCTGTTTTAGTATGCCTATTTTTAAGCCAAGAAATAAGCGAGAGTATGCTCATAGGCATAGTCATTCCAACGTAGGTAATAACTTCGCCGTAGTAACGGCAAATAAAACTTACAACGCCGTAAAAGGTTGCGAAAAATATCATTAGCATCATACCAAACGGGTTGCCTTTCGCACAGAAAATAAGCGAAGAAACGCCTATCAAACAACTTGCCAAAGTAATATAGTCTTTATTTTTAAAAATAAAGAAAGTTGCAATAGTTATCGTAACTGAGAATAACCAAAGCAATTTTTCAAATATGGTAAAGTATGCAAAAAATCTTTTAACTGCGCTCATAACCTTAATAAATCGTTTCGATATGAAATATTGCTATTTTAATCTTAAAATTAGTTAAAGTCAAGCGTTTTTCCTATTGACAATATTTTTAAATATGTTAAAATTATAGTAATTTTAATTTGGAGAGAAAATTATGAGTAATGCGATGAGAAAATTAAGTTACGGCTTATTCGTTGTAACTGCAAAAAATTCCGTTAAACAAAACGGTTGTATAACTAATACAGCAATTCAAGTTACCACTACGCCAAACACTATTACGCTTGCTGTAAACAAGCAAAATTACACTTGCGATATGATACTTGAAAGTGGCGAATTTAACGTTTCAATTATTTCGGAAAAGGCAAGTTTTGATTTATTCACCCACTTTGGTTTCCAAAGCGGAAGAACGGTTGATAAGTTTGCTAATTTTACCGATTGTAAACTTGCTAATAACGGCATTTACTATATTACCAAAGGCGTTAACGCGGTAATTTCGGCTAAGGTTAAACAAACGGTTGACCTTGGAACGCATATTTTATTTATTGCAGACGTAACCGACGAGTTTGACGTTAGCGAAGATGCGTCCGCCACCTACGCTTACTATTTTGCTCACATTAAGCCAAAGCCACAAGCCAAGGTTACCAAAACGGTATGGCGTTGCAATATTTGTGGATACGAAGAAGAAGTTGAAGAACTTCCTGACGATTTTACTTGCCCCCTTTGTACTCACCCCAAATCAGATTTCACGAAAGTTACTGCGTAATGCAGAATTATATAAGCAATTTTAAGGAGACTCATTTATGGCATTTAACCCCCCGATGATTATTTACGGTGAAAGGAATAACGACCTTCAAAAAAAGGCAATTGAACTTTTAACTGAATACGTTCTTGATTATTATATTGAATATCCGGCTTGTTATCCTTACGGCGCTACCGTTAACACCGAAGAATTTTACACTTTATATATCGGAACAAAGCAAAATAACGGCTATATCGCAAAGAATTCGACCGCAGTTTTAGAAAAGCCTGAAGAATATTATATCAAGGCGGATAAAAACGGCGCTATTATCGAAGGCTATGACGATATGGGCGTTTTATACGGCATTGTTGACTACTACAATAGATACTTAACCGAGCAAGATTTTATAATAGGTAACACTCTTGCAAGGGGTAATGACGTTATGGGCGATTTTGAACTTCAATCCGCGCCCGCAATCAAGAACCGCGGTCTTTGGACTTGGGGTCACGTAATCTACGATTACAAGGGCTATATTGAGAATATGTTAAGACTCAAAATGAACACCCTTATTATGTGGAACGAGTTCGTACCCTTAAACGCTAAGGAAATTTACGAATATGCTCACACTTGCGGTGTAAAACTTATTTGGGGCTATTCGTGGCTTTATAACTTTAATAAACCTATGGACTTATCTGCAATTTACGATAAGGTTGACGGTATTATTGAAGAGTTTGAACGCGATTATAAAGAAATTGCGGGCGATGGTATTTATTTTCAAACCTTTACGGAATACACAACTGAAAATGCAAACGGCGTTGATATTGCCGAAACCGCAACTCAGTTTGTAAACACCGTTGCCGATAGATTATATCAAAAGTATCCTAACCTTGAAATTCAATTTGGTCTTCACGCAACTTCTTGCAAGAACAAACTTGAAATTTTAAAGAAAGTAAATCCCAAAATTCAAATCGTTTGGGAAGACTGTGGCGCCTTCCCGTTCGCTTACTCGCCAATGGCGGTTAGCAACTTTGACGAAACTTACGATTTTGCTAAATCAGTTGCAACCCTTCGTGGCGATAAAGAAAACTTTGGCGTTGTATTAAAAGGTTGCACTTGCCTTGACTGGCCTAACTTTAAGCATCACAACGGTCCTTTTAATATCGGCGTAAGCAGTAAAAGGGTAAAGGAAGACAGAATAGAAAGAAAATCACGCGCGTGGAAATGGGCTCAAACTTACTGGGTATCTAACGGTAAGTACGCTCAAAAGATGATTCAAATGCTTGCCGAAGAAACCAAGGGCAATATGTGGATGACCGACCTTGTTGAAGACGGTATGTTCGAATCCATGATGTACGTTCCCGTAGCCCTTCTCGGCGAACTTATGTGGGACCCCAGTATTGACTTTGATTATCTCTTCAAGTTGGTTACGTTGCGTAAGAATATAGACTTTATCTAATATAAGCAGAATATCACTCAAATAAAAAACTCTCGCGATTTGCGAGAGTTTTTTTTGTTTAATTTATTTTATTCGCCGATAACCATAATTTGTACGGTTCTCTTTCTACCACGGGTCTTATCCCAGTCAATAAAGTAAATGAAACCAAATTCGCCAAGGTCAATAACGCCGTCGTCAATAACCGCAGTTACGCTTCTGCCGATAATCGAAGAAATAAGGTGTGCTTCAGTGTTGTGGCAACCCCTTGCGTCTTCACCGTGTTCTTCAGCAAACTTTAACGCCTTAGGACCGGGGTGAAGATAAATGCCTTCCCTTGTGTAGCTGGGGCAAATCTTTTCCATAGAGTCAACTAAATCTTGTTGTAGGGTTTCTCTACCTGTCATTGACATATCGAACGCGCATTCTTGCGTGATAACCGAACAAGTGGTGTGGTGTGAGTAAACTACAACGATACCGTTTTGAATACCTGAGTTTTTAACAGTTTCTTTTACCGCTGCGGTAACGTTGTGGAAGGTTACTTCCTTGTGGTCTGATTCAACTTGAATTTTATTTTTAAAAATCATAATAAATCTCCTTATTGATTACTTTTTAAGGTCGTCAGCCGCTTGGCGAGTAGCCTTAATCATTTCTTCCATAACAGCGAACGGGTCTTTTGCGTTTACGATGCCTGAAGCCGCGCCTGCGCCTTCTGAACCTGCCATAATAAAGTCGTAAACTTGTTTGCCGTTAGTGATACCTGCCGCTTGTTCAACGTAAATTTCAGGGTCGATTGCCTTAATTGCGTCAATAGTATCTTTAACGAAACTCATATCCGAAACCTTACCGTCGCCACCGCCGATAAGTTCGCTCGGTTCGGGGTTGATAATATCGGGTTTTAAGTGAGCGAGCGCTTGCGCTTCCGCAGTAGTGTCTGCGCAGGCAAATACGATAAAGTCAAGTTCTCTTGCTCTTTTAATAGTATCTTTAATTTGTGGTAAACTCATTGGCTTTTCACAATGGTTAACTACAACGCCGTGTGCGCCTGCCGCCTTTAAACTTTCAGGAAGTACGCACGCCATACCGCGACCCGGATAAATCGTATCCATATACGGAGCGATAATAATTAAGTTTTTAGTGTTTTCAGCAACTCTTCTGATATCTGCATAGGGGGTAGTGAAAAGCACGTCAACGTCATACTTTTCCGCAAGTTCGTCCGCGCGTTTAGCGAGTGCAAGAACGTCATCACCGTAAATGTAGTTTTTTGTTCCTATTTCAAAAAATGGTGTTCTAATTTTTCTCATTAGATAAACTCCTTAAATCTTAATAGATTTATAATAATGCTATAAAGCAAAAATGTCAAGAATTTACCGATAGTTATATTAAAATATAATGTATTTTATTTATTATCTTGAAATAGGGGTTAAAAAGAGTGCAATCTTATTGACAATGCGTTTTAGAATATGATAAAATCGATTAAATAAGTATTATTTAAAAGGAGCAATTTATGTTTGGATTTAAACTTACAGATTACGATATTAAAGTTTACCAAGAAGAATTAAACGAATTTTTACCAAAGAACATCGTTGACTCGCACACTCACGTTTACACGCTTGACTGTAAAAAGAAAAAAGACGGCCCCGTTTACTGGCCGAGCAGAGTAGCGGAAGACTGTTCTATTGAAGACCTTGTTCAAACCTATAAAGATTTATTCCCCAACCAAAACGTAGTGCCCGTAATGTTCGGTTCGCCGAGCGGTCTTTTAGATAAGTCTAACGCATACATTAGCGAAAAGGCTAAGGAATATAACTATCCCGCGTTATACTTAAACCACTACGATATGACTGCCGATTTCTTAGAAGAAGAAGTTATTAAAGGCGGTTTCCAAGGCTTAAAGCCCTACTGCTGTAACTGTAAAGCAGGCGTTAAGGGTGCAGATGCCGGCATTTTTGAATTCCTTCCGCACGAACACTTAAAAGTTGCGGATAAATACGGTTGGAAAGTCGTTTTACATATTTCAAAAGAAGATAGACTTAAAAACCCGCAAAATATTCGCGATTTAATGGAAATTGAACAAAAGTATCCCAACGTTAAACTTATCGTTGCTCACATTGGTAGAGCGTACGCGCCTGAAGATATCGGCGATGCGTTCGATACCTTAAAGCATTCTAAAAACATGATGTTCGATTTCTGCGCTAATACTTTAAGTTTGGCAACTGAAAAGTGCATTGAAGCGGTTGGTACTAAGAGAGTTCTTTACGGTACTGATATGCCGATTGCAAAGATGCGTATGTATCGTATTAGTGAAGACGGATATTATATCAACGTTGTTCCCCGTGGCGCATACGGTGATATTACCGGCGCAGCGCACATGAGAGAAAGCGATGAAGCAAATATAACGAATTTTACTTATGAAATTATTCGTGGCTTTAAAGAATGCGCTAAGAACTTATCTCTTACTAAGCAAGACGTTGAAGATATTATGTGCAACAACGCCGCAAATCTTTACGGTATTAAATTTTAATCAAGGAACGATTTAAATGAATTATTATCTTGGCATTGATTTAGGTACTACCGGTACTAAATCTATACTATTTGACGATAGCGGTAACGTTGTTGGCAAAGGCTACAAAAGTTACGGTCTTATTACCCCGCGTGAAAAGTTCTTTGAACAAAGCGTTGAAGAGTGGTACGATGCGGTAGTATCTACCGTAAAGGACGCGACCGTTGGTTTTAGCGGAAAGATAAAGGCTATGTCGTTTTCCGCGCAAGGCGGTAGTTTCTTGTTTGCAAGCGTTGATAAAGACGGTCAGCCTATTCCTTTAACCAACGCTATCACTTGGATGGACAAGCGCGCAGCC
>JAGCLN010000054.1 GCA_017646945.1 Clostridia bacterium
AATATCTTCAACCGCTTTTCTCATCACCGAAAAATCATCGGTTGAAATGGTTGGAAGTATTGAAGTTGTGCCGTACTTTAAGTGAAAATTGCACGCATCGACAACCGTTTTAGGCGAACCCGAAATAAACGGATTACAACCACCGCCGTGAGTGTGAATATCAATAAAGCCGGGACTTACGTATTTACCCGTATAATCATATTCAGTTTCGCAAGGTAAATCTACGGTTAAAACATCTTTAATCAAGCCGTTTTCAATATAGATATAACCGTTAAATAAACTATCGCCAAGGATAATTTTATCGCTTTTAATTTTAATCATAATAATTTTGAACTCTCGTTATCAAGATACAAGGTACAGTTGCCGGTAAGCCTTAAAATACTTGCCGGACAATCTTCGTTAATTTCACCGTTAACCGTCTTATAGACCGCGTTTGCCTTGGTGGGCGCAGGTACAATACAAAATAAGTACGGCGCTTTAACAAGGGTTGGAACGGTTAACGTTAATGCCGTTTTAGGCACTTTATCAATACTTTCAAAGCAACCGTCGTTCACTTGTTGTTGACGGCAAACTTCATCGAGTTTTACCGCTTTTACAACCTTTTTATCATTAAAGTCTGCAACGCCTGGGTCGTTGAAAGCGATATGACCGTTTTCACCTATGCCGAGAACTACTATATCGGTAGGATATTCGTTAAGTAATTTAGCGTATCTTTCCGCTTCCACATCAGCGTCAACTGCACTTGCATCAATCAAGTTTACGCTCTTAAAGGGAACTAAAGAGAAAATACTTCTTTTTAAAAAGTTACCAAAGCCTTGCGGTGCGTTGCTATCAAGACCGATATATTCGTCCATATGGAAAGCGTTTATTCTATTCCACATAATATCCTTATCGTTAACGAGTGATTTAAGCACGTCGTTTTGCGAAGGCGCTGCGGCAAAAATCATATTGATTTCTTCCTTCTTTGAAAGAAGTGAAACAATAGTATCTTTAATATCTTTTGCAGATGCTTCGCCCATAAGCGTTCTATTTTCGTAAATGTTTACTTTGAGTTTATCTTTAATAAAAGTTTTCATAATATCTTTTCTAAGTGTTTAACGGCATCGGTAAACGCCACTTGTTGATTTTCGTATTTATAAGGGTTATCAAAGGTCTTACCAACCAAAGCGTTAAGCCCTGAGAAAGTTTGCAAATGCGGTTCTAAGGTTATAAAATAACCTTCGTTCTTGCTCTTATAGTCGGCAAGAATTTTTTCTATTTCCGCTTCACCCTTTCCCGCAGGAACGATAGCGCCTGCATACAACGCGTCTTTTATATGGAAATATTCAATATAATCGTAGAGTTTTAAGTATGCAACAAAAGGATTATATCCGTCTAAAACGAAGTTACCCATATCGAAAACGCACTTTAATCTACCCTTAAAATAAGTTAAAAGTTCTAAGCAACTATCGTCGCTTTCGCCGTATATTAACGCTTCGTTTTCGTGGCATAAAGTAACTTGGTATTTTTCCGCCAAATCAATAAGGCGTGAAAGAAGGGATAAAACCTTATCTTTGCAATCTTCTCTCTCCATACCGTCAGGAATATAAAAACTAAAAATTCTTACGTTTTTAGCGCCTAAATACTTTGCGGTTTTAAACACCTTTTCAGCCATTTCAAAATGAGCGCCCAAATCCCCGTCAAGTTTAATCTTACCTATCGGCGAACCGATTGAAGAAACGCCTAAACCGTATTTATCAAGAGTTCTTTTAACCAATGCGACTTCTTCATCGGTTAAAGTTGAAACGTTTTTACCGTCAACACCCCTTATTTCAATATTTTTATACCCAAAGTTTTTAAGCGCAACGCATTGTTCTTCAAAACTATCGGCATACTCGTCTGCAAAAGCAGATAAACGATACTTTTCCATTAAATATCGAACTCCTTAACCTTAACTTCTTCGCCCGTTTCAATCGATTTATTGATTGCATCTAAAATATAAACGGTTGCGATAAAATCTTTGTAAGTTACCGCTTGTTCGCCACCTTTTAAAATGCGATAGAACTCGTCAAATTCTTTCTTGAAACAGTACATATCTTCAGAAATAACGGGAACTTCGTAAAGTTTAATCGACTTTTCTGCAACGCGCATCGCGTGATAAGTTGCAGGATTGCCTTCGTGAAAAAGCGCGGTGATATCAAAATTATCGTACCTTACGATAACGGTGATTTCGTTTCCGTTAACGAACGCTTTAACGCTCTTTGGATACCTGCCGAAAACTTCCGCCAACATTGATATTAAATGGTCGGCGTAAAAATAGAAACCACCCCATACGTTATTCATATTGATAGGCGCTTTAACGAAACCGCCGATAGTCTTTCCGTCAACTTCGTTTAACGCATCGTTTTTAAGTTCTTTAATAACTTCTGCATATATCGTACAAGAACCGCCCGTAACCTTAACGCCGGCGCCTTTACACTCGGTTATAAACTGTAACGCCTCGTCTCCGTTAACGGTAATAGGTTTATCGATAAACATAGGGATACCGCTTGCTATATACGGCTTAGCGTATTTATAGTGCTTACCGCCGTGGCGCGCCGTTACGATAATGCCGTCAACTTGCCCTACTAATTCATCGTAACTGTTCATTACGGGAACGCCGAAAGCGTCTTTTAATTTTTGAGCAGCGCCATCGTCTTCACTAAACGAGCCGACAACTTGAACGTCACTATACTTAGGGTTATTTTTGATATAGCCTAAAAAAGTGTTTGCGTGGCTATTTTCACATCCTAAAATCGCTATCTTCTTCATAATCGCACCTTTTTTATCTATTTTATAATTTTATTATAAACCTTATTATTTGGAAAGTAAATAAACAAAAACAAACTTTTTTATTAACAAAAGTAAACAAAAACTCCGCTTAGTAGCGGAGTTTTATATTTTATTAGAAATTCAATAAGAACGAATATTCGTCTTTATCGATAGCGGCAAGGAAAAGGTAAAGTCTCGGACCCATATCAGTACCGAATAAAAGATTGTAAAACACCTTGAAAAATCTTTGTTGACGAGCCATATTTTCTTTCTTTGTAAGCGCCTCGTCGTTTATTAAAGAGTAAAGGTATTGTTGAACGTCCTTTTCGCTAATTACGGAGTTTTCAGTAACGTATTCGTAAAGTTTTTTAACGGCTACTTTTTCTTCATCGGTTAAGGCTATGTAGAATTCTTCGTTCTTGCCCTTTAAAAGCTTGTAAAGTTTAGAAGGTTGATGAACGGTAATCCAGTTTTTAACTCTTTCAAGTCGAACGGTATCGTTATCAGAGAACTCAACGCCTACTTTGTTTAAGATATCTTTAACCGCAGAAGGATTAAAGTCAACAATAGTTGCAACGCTTGAAAGCACGCCGAACGGAACTTTAGAACGAGTTTTGTTACCATCAAGCATAGCAAGGTCGTAAACCCATT
>JAGCLN010000055.1 GCA_017646945.1 Clostridia bacterium
ATAAGATTGTTTTTTTCAAGAGAGCCGTTATAATCTTCATATTGAACCTTTAAAGTACCCTTTGAAACGAAAACTAATTCGTAAAAAGGGTGTTTATCAACTTCAGTAGTGAAGTTCTTGTCAAACTCAAAAAAGTGAACGTTTGCTATACCTGTAATTTTAAATTCGTCTGATAAAGTTTTAATTTTGAATTCCATAGTTAAATTATATCTCAAAATTAATATATCGTCAATCAATTTATTTACGAAAGTGCAAAAAACTTTTACGCTTTTATAAATACATTTTATAAAAATAGTATTATAATTTAACTGATAGTGATATCAAATAATAAATTTTAGGAGTTTTTTATGCAAAGAATTTGTATCCCTGATTACGAATATCAAGAAAGAATTGCAAGAGCAGCGAAACTCGTTGCTAACAAAGGTCTTGACGCTATGCTCGTTGTTTCTACTGAAAGCGACTATGCTAATGCAAGATACTTCTCGGGCTTCTGGCCCTTATTTGAACGTGCCGGCGTATTAATCGGCGCAAACGGTAAAGCAGCATTATTAGTAGGTCCTGAATCTGCAATATTCGCTAAAGACTTTGGTAAGATTGACAAAGTTATGGTTCTCAAAGAATTCCGCGAATCTGCTGACCCTGCATATCCTGAACTTGTTCCCGATACTTTCAAAGACGCGTTCAATTACATTGGCGTAACTGGTGAAAATATTAAAATCGGTCTTGGTAGCTACGTTGAATGTACTCTTCCCATTATGGAAGGCTTAAAAGATACTTTCCCCAAGGCAGACATTTCTATTTGTAGCGATATCATGGTTGCTCTTCGTTCAATCAAGTCTGAAAACGAACTTGCTTGTATTAGACAGGGCTTCGAAATCGTTGAAGTTGCTACTGACGAAGTAATTAAGGCGTTAAAGCCGGGCGTTACCGAACTTCAAATGGTTGGCGTTGCTCAAAAAGTTATTTATGAACTCGGCGCTGAATACGAAGGTCTTCCTATGTATGTATTTAGTGAATCTTCAACTCGTCACGCAATCAGCCGTTCTACTTACAAAGTAATCGGTAAAGACGATATCGTTCAACTTAACCTTTCCGCTAAGATTGACGGTTATTCTCCCGCAATCGGTCTTCCCGTATTTATGGGCAAGGCAGAAGGCGAAAAGAAAGAACTCGTTGAATTCTGCTTAAAGATGCACAACTGGACTACTGAAAACCTTAAAGCTGGTATTAAGGCTGATATCGTTCCCAAGCAATTCTTACAAATGTTCAAAGATGCTGGTTACGAAAAGAACTACGTTTACGGTCCCTGCCACGGTACAGGTATGATTGAAGTTGAAGCACCTTGGATGGAAACTTCTTCAGACTATATCCTTCAAAAGAACATGACTTTCCAAGTTGACACCTTCATTTCTGGTTCAACCTTTGGTTGTCGTTGGGAAAAGGGTATTGCTATTAAAGAAAACGGCGTAGAATCTTACACTGATTATCTTGAAAAGCACGGCCTTATCGAATTAGGTTTCTAATTCTCACCTTAAAAATAAAGCGTACCTTGTTGAAGGTACGCTTTTATATTGTTTTTTATTAAATTGATTGATAAAAATCAAGTTTAGATAAATAATGAACGATAAATACGTATAACGGAATATTAAACGCTAAAACCGACGGCATTATTATATAGAAGAATATTTGAGTTAGGTTATAAATATCAACGCCCGCTATACTTGCAACGCAAATTGATATAATCATAGTCGCTATCGTTAAAACTATTGCTATTTCGAGCGAATTTATAAACTTACTCAAATCTTTTACCGAGTGAGAGCGGTTTAATAGGTAAAAAACACCCGTGCCAACGGTAAACGCGCCGAATATTACTAAGATAGTGGTTAACGTTTTGGTGCTAAAATGAACGCTACCTGAAAATACTAAAGTAAGAAGTAAAAATTCAATAACTGCAAGAATCATTACGATAAACGCCGAGTGAAATCTTACTTTATTATCTAAAATCTTAGCGCCTTGATACCTGTTTGTATCAACCGAAGTTCTAATTTTAATGTTTTCTTTTTCAGAAATTTCAAATAAAGTGTTCAAATTATCCGTTGCTTCGTGAGTAACAACTTCTTGCGGAACAGATTGAACATCGCTCATATAAGAAGAAACGTCTTCTTCATCAAAATCGGTTCTTGATTTTGGGAAAAGTTTGTTTAAAACGCTTCTGTACTCATAATTTGAAGAAACAACGCTATCGAAATCAACTTCATTAGGCTTTTCATCGTTTATATCGTCAAAAACGGGGGTAGGAGCGGGGAGTTCTTCAGGTTTGGGTTCATCTTTAACAGTATCAACTTTAACCGACGAAAAGTCAATTTCCGCTTCTTCCTCAAGCGTTTCAACCTTTTTAACGTATTTTATATAAACGTCATCTTCATAAGGGTCTTGCTCAGGCTGAGTTTCTTGCGGTTTTGCAGTTTCTTCCTTTTCTTGTTGAACGGGTATTAAATCATAATCTAAAAATAACGACGCAAACTCATCTTCAAACAAGGTTTTGCCGGCATCGGTAATCTTATAGTATTTACGCCTTGAACCGTCTGCCGAACTTGCTCTATATTCGTAAATGTGACCTTGCGTTTTC
>JAGCLN010000056.1 GCA_017646945.1 Clostridia bacterium
ATTTCCGCAGGCGCCGGTTTCATCGTAGCCTTAACCGGAAACATTATGACCATGCCCGGTCTTCCCAAAGTTCCTTCGGCGATGAAAATTGATGTGGATGATGATGGGGTTATAACCGGCCTTTTTTAAGCCGTTATAAACTTCGCAATACTGCGTTAACTGCAAAGCCGTTGCACTAACGATGACCAGCAAGGTCTATCGTTACCGCCCCGTCTTTGCGAGCCTTGTCTTGCTCGTTTCTAACAGCTTAAAATATTCAATCAAACTGACCAACAAGGTCTAACTCATCCAAAACCCTTCGCGAGCCTTGATATACTTGCAACTAACGTCTTAAATAATCCGTTATAAACGGCGTTAGGCTTCGTTTACTGCCGTCAACCTATGACCGCAACAACCAACAAGGTTAGTCGCGCCCATAGGCTTGCCGTCGAGCCTTGTCTTGCTTGTTTCTAACGTCTTAAATATTTTATCAAACTGACCAACAAGGTTAGTCGCGCCCATAGGCTTGTAAATTGTAAAATCGTTAAATTAAAATAGCAAAAGCAACCTTAAATTTTAAGGAGTAAATATCATTATGAAAGCAAATGAATTAAGAAGAAAATATATTGACTTTTTCGTGTCTAAAGGACATACCGAGATATCTTCGGCGTCACTTATTCCCGAAAACGACCCAAGCGTTTTGTTTACAACCGCTGGTATGCACCCGCTCGTTCCCTACCTTTTAGGTGAAAAGCACCCCGCAGGTAAAAGGCTTACCGACCATCAAAAATGTTTAAGAACTGGTGATATTGACGAAGTTGGCGATGCAAGTCACTTAACCTTTTTTGAAATGATGGGTAACTGGTCGTTAAACGATTATTTCAAGAAAGAATCAATAGGAATGAGCCACGAATTCTTAACCAAAATTTTAAATATTCCGCAAGAAAAAATTTCCGTTACCGTTTTTGGCGGTGATGATGAAATTCCTAGGGATAACGAAGCCTATGAAGCGTGGAAAGCGCTTGGCTACCCCGATGAAAGAATTCATTTCTGTTCAAGAAAGGAAAACTGGTGGGGTCCCGCAGGTGAAACAGGTCCTTGCGGTCCCGATACGGAAATTTTCTACGATATGGGTAAGGAAAAGTGCTGTGAAAACTGTAATCCTACCTGTAATTGCGGTAAATACGTTGAAATCTGGAACAACGTATTTATGGAATACAATAAGCAAAAAGACGGTAAGTTTGTTAAGATGGATATCCACAACGTTGATACCGGACTTGGCTTAGAGCGTGTTCTTTGCATTTTGAACGGTGAAAAAACCGTTTACGATACTGAAATTTTCGCGCCTATTATGAAAGGTTTAGTTGAAGCAACGGGCGTTGAAATTACCGAAGAAAATACAAGGGTATTTAGAATCTTAGCCGACCATTTAAGAGCAATCACCTTTATTTTGGGTGACGATAAAGGCGTATCTCCGTCAAACGTTGACCAAGGTTACGTTCTTCGCCGTCTTATTAGAAGGGTATACCGTCATTTAAAGAGTTTAGGTAATCCCGATGGCATTATGGTAAAGATTGCAAATATCATAGTTGATGAATTTGCGCCTATTTATCCCGAACTTGAAAGAAATAAAGCGTTCATCGTTAAATCGTTAGAAGATGAAGAAAGAACTTTCTCTAAAACTCTTGACCAAGGTATCAAGATTGCGTCAAAGTTCTTATCAAGCGTAGCGGAAGGCGAAATGCTTTCAGGCGAAATGGCGTTCAAGCTTTACGATACTTACGGATTCCCTATCGAACTTACCGAAGAACTTGCAAGTGAAAAGGGTGTTAAGGTAGACGTTGAAGGTTTCAAAGCTCAGTTCACCAAGCACCAAGAACTCTCTCGCCAAGGCGCTGAGCAAAAGTTTAAGGGCGGTCTTTCCGATAATAGCGAGCAAACCACTCGTCTTCATACCGCAACTCACCTTTTAAACGGCGCGCTTCGTAAAGTTTTAGGTGATACGGTGTTCCAAAAGGGTAGTAACATTACCCCTGAAAGGCTTCGTTTTGACTTCTCTTTTGAAAGAAAGATGACTCCCGAAGAAATTCAAGCCGTTTCCGATATCGTTAACGAAGCAATCGCAAAGGATATTGAAGTTGTTTTAGAAGAAATGCCCGTTGAAAAGGCTCGTGAAAGCGGTGCAATTGGCGTGTTTGGTAACAAGTACGGTGAAAACGTTAAAGTTTACACGATTGACGGTTATTCTAAAGAAATTTGCGGTGGTCCGCACGCTCAAAGAACGGGCGAACTCAAAGGCTTTAAGATTTTAAAAGAAGAAAGTTCTTCCGCAGGCGTTCGCCGTATCAAAGCGGTTATCCTTGATAAATAATAGTTATATAGGTGCAAAATGATTTGGTCTGAAGTAGAGACTTATTCAAGAGAAAAGTTAGAAGAAATACAACTTAGTAGACTTATCGAAACGGTTAATCGCGTTTACGAAAAAGTTTTACAATATAGAAAAAAGATGGATGAAATGGGTGTTGAACCCCAAGATATTAAGTCGCTTAAAGACTTAGCGAAACTTCCGTTCGTTACTAAGCAAGATTTAAGAGACAACTATCCTTTCGGCTTATTTGCCGTGCCCAAGCAAGACCTTGTTAGAATTCACGCGTCAAGCGGAACTACCGGTAAACCCACCGTTGTAGGCTACACGCAAGGTGACCTTGAAACTTGGACTGAGTGCGTTTCTCGTATCGCTTGTATGGGTGGCGCAACTAAGGAAGACGTTTCTCAAATTTGTTTTGGTTACGGTATGTTTACCGGCGCTTTAGGTCTTCACTACGGCTTGGAGAATATCGGTTCTACAATCGTTCCGTCTTCTACTGGAAATTCCGAAAAGCAAATTATGTATATGAAGGATTTTGAAACCACTCTTTTGGTAGCAACGCCTTCATACGCGCTTCGCTTAGCGGAAATAGCAAGGTCGATGAACGTTGACCCCGCAAAAGACTTAAAAGTTAGAATTGCGCTTGTTGGTAGCGAACTTTTAACCGAAGCGATGCGTGAAGAAATTCATAAATACTGGGGTGAAGACGTTTTAGTTACTTCTAACTATGGTATGAGCGAACTCATGGGCCCCGGCGTTTCGGGTGAGTGTGAATATCTTGACGGTATGCACATTAACGAAGACTTCTTTATTCCCGAAATTATCAATCCCGAAACGGGTGAAGTATTGCCGGCAGGCGAGCAAGGTGAACTCGTTATCACTTGCATAAAGAAAGAAGGTCTTCCACTTATCAGATATAGAACGAAAGATATCACAAGGCTTATTTACGAGCCGTGCAAATGCGGTAGAACTTTCGTGCGTATGGAAAACTTATCGGGAAGAAGTGACGATATGCTCAAAATCCGTGGCGTAAACGTATTCCCGAGCCAAATTGAAGAAGTAATACTCAGTTTTGGCGAACTTGGACCGCACTATGAAATAGTGGTGGAAAGAGAAGGCTACCTTGATAAACTTACCGTTAAAGTTGAACTCAATATGGAAACTGACTCGTTCAAGGAACTTGAAAGAATTGCAAATTCCGTTAAGAATAAGTTAAGGGTGATTTTAGGGCTTGACGCTAAGGTTACTCTCGTTTCGCCAAATACCTTACAGCGTTTTGAAGGTAAAGCAAAGCGCGTTAAAGATTTAAGGAGTAAATAATGGACAATAAGATGATTATGCTCGGTAACGAAGCGATTGCACGTGGCGCTTACGAAGCAGGCGTTGACGTATCAAGCGCGTACCCCGGCACACCGAGTACTGAAATAAACGAAGCACTTTGCAAATACGATGCAGTTTATACCGAATGGGCGCCTAATGAAAAGGTGGCGGTAGAAGTTGCGTTTGGCGCGTCCGTTGCGGGCAAGAGAACTCTTGCTTGTATGAAACACGTTGGCTTAAACGTTGCGAGCGACCCTTTATACACTTTTGCATACACCGGCGTTAACGGTGGCGCGGTTATCGTTGTTGCAGACGATCCGGGCCTTGCAAGTTCTCAAAACGAACAAGACACTCGTATGGTAGCGCGTTCCGCTCACGTACCCGTGCTTGAACCGTCTGATAGCCAAGAAGCGAAAGACTTTACCATTTTAGGTTTTGAACTTTCCGAAAAATACGATACGCCCGTTATCCTTAGAACTACCACTAAACTTGCTCACTCGCAAAGCGTGGTTGAAATTGCCGATAGGGTAGAAAGACCTGCCGTACCGTATGAAAGAAATTTAAGAAAATACGTTATGATGCCGGCGTCTGCTATCGGTAGGCATTTAGTAGTTGAAGATAGAGAAAACCGCATGGCTAAAGACGCGGAAACTATGGCTATAAACAAAGTGGAAAAGGGCGATGGTAAAATCGGCTTTATAACTTCGGGTATTGCTTATCAATACGTTAAAGAAGTTTGCCCCACCGCAAGCGTATTAAAACTCGGTTTAGTAAACCCCCTTCCCAAAAAACTCATTGAAGATTTTGTTGCGTCAGTTGAAACTTGTTACGTGTTTGAAGAACTTGAACCCGTTATCGAAGAACAAGTTAAAAGTTGGGGCTTAAAAGTTTTAGGTAAAGAACTTTTCACTAAGCAAGGCGAGTATAGCGCAAACCTTTTAAAGAAGGTTCTCTACGGCAAGACCGATGAGGTTTACGATAAGGTAGAAGCGCCTAACCGTCCGCCTATCCTTTGCCCTGGTTGTCCGCACAGAAGCGTGTTCTCAGTACTTAAAAAACTCAAAATTCACGCAGCGGGCGATATCGGTTGTTACACTCTCGGCGCGGTAGCACCGCTTGACGTTATCGATACAACCGTATGCATGGGCGCAAGTATTTCCACCCTTCACGGTATGGAAAAGGCGTGTGGTAAAGACTTTATTAAGAACTGGGTTGCAGTTATCGGCGACTCTACTTTCCTTCACACAGGTATTAACTCGCTTATCGGCGCGGTTTACAACAAGTGCACGGGAACGATTTTAATTTTAGATAATAGAACAACCGGTATGACCGGCCACCAGGAACATTCCGCAACGGGTAAGACCTTAAAGGGCGAAGAAACTTACGCTATTGATTTAGCGAGCCTTTGCAAATCCGTTGGCGTGACTAACGTTTTAGAAATCAATGCCTTTGACGTTGAAGCTTTAGAGCGAGAAATTAAAAAGAGCGTGTTAGGCGATGAGTTAACCGTAATTATCGCAAAAGCGCCGTGCGCCTTACTTAAAGGTCAAAAGTTCCCAAACAGATGTGAAATCAGCGCGGAAAAATGCAAAAAGTGCAAAATGTGCTTAAAGATAGGTTGCCCTGCAATCAGTTATCGCGATGGTGCTATTACCATTGATGAAACGATGTGTAACGGCTGTGGGCTTTGCAAAAACTACTGTAAATTCGATGCGATCGAGGTGGTTCAAAGATGAGTAAAAATATTATGATAGTAGGCGTGGGCGGTCAAGGAACGCTTCTCACTAGCCGTATTATAGGTAAAGCCGCTCTCTCAGAAGGCTATGACGTAAAAATTTCAGAAGTACACGGTATGGCTCAAAGGGGTGGTAGCGTTGTAACTTTCGTTCGCTATGGCGAAAAGGTTTGCGAACCCGTTGTTGAAGAAGGCGTTGCAGATATTATTATCGCGTTTGAACGCTTAGAAGCGCTTAGGTATTCTCACTTTCTAAAAAAGGGTGGCGTTATTGTTGTTAACGATGCGAGAATTGACCCTATGACCGTTGTTACCGGCGCTAAGGAATACCCCGAAAACATTATTGAAACCCTTAAACAAACTTATAGCGTTTACGCAATAGACGGTCAAAAGATTGCAAAAGAACTTGGCAACAGCAAAGTTTTAAACTCGGTAGTTTTGGGTTATGCTTCAAAACACTTAGGTTTAAAGCGTGAAACAGTTGAAGAAACGGTTAAATCTACCGTTCCTGCAAAGACGGTTGACCTTAACGTAAAAGCGTTTACCGTTGGTTACGAAAACTAACCTATAAGGAGATTATTTATGACTTGCAAACAATTATCCGTTTTTATTGAAAATAGAAAAGGCACTTTATCAAAGGTTTTAAACGTGCTTAAAGACGCGAACGTTAGCATACTTTCAATGTCGCTTGCAGACACTACTGAGTATGGTTTATTGCGCCTTATCGTGAACAATCCCGATGATGGAAAAACCGCCCTTTCAACCGCAGGATATTCAAGCCTTGTAACTAACGTATTAATAGTAAAAATTCCCCACGTTGCAGGCAGTTTACAAGAACTTCTTGATAAGGTTGAAAAGTCGGATATCAACATTGAGTATATGTACGGCTTGTCGATTGAAGATAACGATGCTTACGTTGTGTTCAAAACTTCCGATACTGAAAAGACTTCAAAACTCTTTGAAGAAAACGGCATTGAAACTTTAACTCCGGCGGATTTATTAAAGGTGAAGTTGTGATAATAGATTTTCATACTCACGCCTTTCCAGATAAGATTGCAGGTAGAACGATATCTTATCTTGCAGATAGGTCAAATATAACGCCGTATACGGACGGAACTATTAAAGGGCTTGAAAAGGCTATTGACACGGCAGGGGTAAACCTTGCCGTTTCTCTTCCCGTTTTAACAAAGCCCACTCAGTTTGAAAGCGTGTTAAACTTTGCAATCGAAGTAAACGATTACTACCTGGGCAAAAAGATAATTTCTTTTGCTGGTATTCACCCCGATTGCGATAATATTAAGGAAAAGTTAACCGCCGTTAAAAACGCGGGTATTAAAGGCGTTAAAATCCACCCCGATTATCAAGAAACTTATATTGATAGCGAAAAGTACGTTGAAATTTTAACCGCCTGCAAAGAACTTGACTTAATCGTTGTAACCCACTCGGGAATAGATTGCGCGTATAGAGATTGCAAAGCGATGTGCCCGCCCGAAAAAGTTAGAAAGGTTATTGACAAGGTGGGGCATAGCAAGTTCGTTCTCGCTCATCTTGGCGCTTCGGAAATGGTTGACGAGTTTTTAGAAAGCGTTGCAGGTTGCAACGTGTATATTGATACGAGCTTCGTTTTAAAACACGTTACCAAAGAGCAGTTTTTAAAAATTCTTGAAAAACACGGGGAAGATAAAATACTGTTTGCAACCGATATGCCTTGGAGCAATTTAGTTGAAGATTTAACTATTTTAAAATCGTTTGTTCAAGATAGAGAAACACTCGATAAAATTTTATATAAAAACGCTGTTAAACTTTTAGGATTATGAGTATATCAAAATGCCGAATATTAAACGGCAACGCGCTTAAAATAATAGCCGCAGTCTTTATGGTTATCGACCACGTTGGCTTTGTGTTTTATCCAAATATTATGGTTTATCGTTATTTGGGTAGACTTGCTATGCCCGTGTTTGCCTTTATGATAGCCGAAGGTTGCAGGTATACTAAAAATAGGCCGTTATACTTCACGCTCATTTTCTTGCTTGGAACGATTTGCCAAGTGGTGTACGCAATATTTGACCCTAACGCTAAAATCGTAAACATATTAATAACCTTTTCGCTCGCAATTTTAACCGTTTACTCGCTTGATTTTGTTAAAAAAGCCTTTTTAGAGCGTGGTTTTTCCTTGAAAATTAAAGCGCTTTCTATCGCCGTGTTTATTATTACGGTAAGCGCGGTTTATACGCTTTGTTACTTTTACGAGATAGATTACGGCTTCGTTGGTTGTATGTTACCGGCGTTCGCGTCGCTTTTTGATTTTAGAAGAATCGATAACGAAAAAGCAAAAAAATTAGACCTATTATTCCTTAGAGTTTTGGCGTTTTCAGTAGGCTTAGTTTTATTCGTGTTTACAAGCATAGTGCCCGTTAGCTTTACGGTGTACTCGCTGTTTGGAATAATACTTCTTCTCTTGTATAACGGCAAGCGCGGAAAACTTAAAATGAAGTATTTTTTCTACGTTTTCTATCCGCTACACTTAGGTGTGATTGAAGGAGTGTATCTTTTGTTAAAATAAAAAACCACGCCGTTTGGCGTGGTTTTATTTTTATAATATCAGTAGTGAAATAACTATTAAAACGGCTAAGAACGAAAAGTTGAACGCCGAGAAAATTCCAACGTATTTAAGCGTTTTGCCGGGGTTGTGCTTAACGTATTCTTTAAACGTTATAAGGCTTGCAAGCGATGATATAAGCGTTCCGCAACCGCCTATGTTAACGCCTACTAAAAGCGCTTGCCAGTTAGACGTAAACTTTGATAAAAGTATTGCGGACGGCACGTTGCTTATCACTTGGCAAGATAGTGCGGAAACTGCGAGAGGATTTTTGCTAATGAGTAGCGAAAAGAAGTCTTTAACCGCTTCTATTCTCGCCATATTCCCCGCAAATATAAAGAAGCACACAAAGGTAAATAATAAAGCGTAATCAACCTGTTTTAACGCCTTTCTATCAAGAATAATAAGCGATAACGGAATAACGATAAGCCCTATCCAGTATGGAATAATTCTAAACACTATAACTATTGATAATGCGAATAATACCATATAAATAACAACCCTTTTTTTAGGAAGAACAAGCGTTTCTTCTTCTAACACGAGCGGTTGTTTTTTAATGAATAAACAACATATCGTAATGAGCGTAACCGACGCTAAAAATGGAATTAGCATAACCGCCATAAAATCGAGCGTGGGAATATTAAACGCTGAGTATAAGTATAAGTTTTGGGGGTTACCAAACGGCGTTAGCATACCGCCAAGGTTCGCGGCTACGTTTTGCATAATAAAGGTAAAAGCCATCAACCTTTTTTGACCGGTAGTAGTTAACACAACGTATCCAAGAGGTAAAAAAGTAAGTAACGCCATATCGTTAGCAATAAGCATTGAGCCGATAAAAGTAACGTAAACGAGCCCTAAGATTGCACCCCTTGTATTTTTAAAGAGTTTAACTATCTTCGTTGCCAAAACGGTAAAGAATTTAACGTTCTTTAAAGCGCAAACCACCGCCAAAACGCAAAACAAACAAGTGAGCGTTTTAAAATCAAAATAGCCTATATACTCTCTATCGGGCGAAACGATAACAGAAGTTGCAATCGCAAGCGAAAAAGCAATTACCAAAACAACGTTGTTTTTGATAAACGCGCCTACTGATTCAAGTATATGATGCCACGCGTGGTGACTGTTGTGATGACGATGAATTGCCTGCATACCTTTATCATTATATATATAAGGTATTGAAAAAGCAACTAATTAAAATATATTTGTAAAAAATTAAAACAGAGCGTGTATTTTCTTGACTTTATCGATTTAGCGTGCTAAACTGTAATAAAATAAATCAAAGGTGGTTTATAATGAGTAATTTAGAAAATGCTAATTTAGAAAATTTATACGAAGCAGTTTTAAAACTTAAATCAAAGGAAGATTGCCGTAAATTTTTCGAAGATATTTGCACTATCAAAGAAGTGTTAGATTTATCGCAAAGGCTTGAAGTGGCTTCGCTTTTATCGGCGGGCAAAAACTATCAAGAAGTTGTTAAGTTAACAGGTGCAAGCACGGCGACGATTAGCCGTGTTTCAAGGTGCATAAACTACGGCGCGGGTGGATACAAAATCGTGCTTGACGAGAGTAAGGAGAATATCAATGGATAAAATACTTAGCGTTTTAACGCCGGAAGAATATATTTACCTTTCACTTCGCGCGCTTTACAGCGGTTACGGTTATAAAAAATATCGCATGAGTAAGTTTGAAGAGTATGATTTATACGCTAAAAATAAAGACTTTTTGGTTAGCGAAAGCGCAATCACCTTTACCGATACCGATGGTAAACTTTTGGCTTTAAAGCCAGACGTAACCTTATCTATTATCAAAAACAGCAAGGATATAAGCGGTGCTTTAAAGGTCTACTATAACGAAAACGTTTATAGAATTTCAAAGGGAACTAAAACTTTTAAAGAGATTATGCAGTCGGGTTTAGAATGCATCGGCAACGTTGACTTAAACACGATAACGGAAGTTTTATCGCTTGCTTCAAAGAGTTTAGGCGTAATTTCTAAAAACAACGTTTTAACCGTTTCACACCTTGGTATTATTGCGGAAGTTTTAAACGCGATAGGTTTAAGTGATAGTGAAAAGGTTAACTTTATAAAACTTCTCGGTCAAAAGAATATGCCCGAGATTAAGAATTTGTTAAACTTAGCAAATTTAAGTGAAGGCAAGAAGGAAGTTGCTTTCAAACTCGTTTCCGTATACGGCGCGCCGAGTAAAACGTTTGATTTAATTAATGCGTTTAACGTAAGCGAAAAGGCAAAAGAGTACATTTGCGAGTTAAAAACGGTAGTTGAAGCGCTTGTTAAGGAAGGCGCGAACGTGATAATCGACTTTTCGGTGGTTAACGATATGAACTACTATAACGGCATTTCGTTCAAAGGCTTTATCGAAGGCGTGCCTACGGGCGTAATTTCGGGCGGTCAATACGATAATTTATTAAAGAAGATGGGTAAACCTTATAAAGCGATAGGCTTTGCGGTATATCTTGACGAAGTTTCGAGAATTAAGGGGGAATAAAAATGGACGGATACTTAAATATTGCTCTCCCAAAAGGCAGGCTTGGTGAAAAGGTTTACGATATGTTTGAAAAATCGGGTTATCCTTGCCCGTCTATTAAAGAAAACAACCGCAAACTCATATTTGAAAACGAAGAGTTAAAGATAAGGTTTTTCTGGGTAAAGCCGTCTGACGTTGCTATTTACGTTGAGCGTGGCGCGGCGGACGTAGGCGTTGCAGGAAAGGATATTTTAATGGAATATAAGCCCGAAGTTTACGAACTTTGCGACCTTAATATGGGCAAGTGTTCTATGTGCGTTGCAGGAAAGAAAGATTTTGTTGATAATAGAAACAAAACTTTAAGGGTTGCAACAAAGTTTGTAAATATTGCAAAGGAATATTATTCCGCGCAAGGTAGAGATATTGATATTATTGCGCTCAACGGTTCAATCGAACTTGCGCCTATACTCAGCCTTTCTGACGTAATCGTTGATATAGTTGAAACGGGCACTACTTTAAAAGAAAACAATTTAGAAGTAGTTGAAAGATTTATGCCGATAAGCGCAAGGCTTATTGCTAACAAATCAAGCTTCAAATTTAAAACGGAAATCATTGAAGATATAACAAGTAAATTACAAGCGTTAGCGGAGAATTTATGATTAAAATTTATAGTGAAAACTTATGTTCAAGAGAAGAAATATTCTCTGTTAAAGAAGCGAAGTTTGACGTTTCTAAGATAGTTGCCGAAATTATAGAAACCGTTAAAAAAGACGGCGATAAGGCGTTATTCGACTATTCAAAGAGGTTTGACAAGGCGGAACTTTCGTCTTTAAGAGTGGAAGACGAAGAAATTGAAGAAGCGTATAACAACGCCGACGTTGAGTTTATAAAAGTATTAGAACTTGCTAAGAAAAATATTGTTAGATATCACCTTCAACAAGTTAGAAAAGGCTTTTATTTAGACGACCTTAACGGCGCAATCGTAGGTCAAAAGATTATTCCTATCGAAAGGGCAGGTATTTACGTTCCGGGCGGTACGGCTTGTTATCCGTCGACTGTTTTAATGGATGTAATCCCCGCAATCGTTGCTGGTTGCGAAAGGGTGGTAATGGTTTCCCCGCCGAATAGCGAAGGTAAAATCAATCCGTCAATCTTAGTTTCGGCTAAAATTGCAGGCGTAACTGAAATTTATAAAGTTGGTGGCGCGCAAGCGATTGCCGCTCTTGCTTACGGTACTGAAAGCATACCAAAGGTAGATAAAATCGTTGGTCCGGGTAACGCGTTCGTAGCCGAAGCGAAAAAGCAAGTGTTTGGCGAAGTTTCTATAGATATGATTGCAGGCCCGAGTGAAATACTCGTTGTTGCCGATAGTAAAAACAGACCTTGCGATATCGCTGCCGACCTTTTATCTCAAGCCGAGCACGATAAAATGGCAAGCGCAGTTTTAGTAACTGACGATATGGATTTTGCTAAAAAGGTTGCAACCGAGATTGAAAAGCAAATACCTATGCTTGAAAGGGCTGAGATTGCAAGGGTTTCTATCGACGATAACGGCAAGATTATCGTAACTGATAATTTAGATAAGGCTATTGCCGTTGCTAACGAGATTGCGCCCGAGCATTTAGAACTTTGCGTTGACAATCCCTTTGATTATTTAGAAAAGGTTAAGCACGCAGGCTCGGTATTTTTAGGAAGATACACGCCCGAAGCGGTAGGCGATTACTTAGCCGGCGCAAACCACACGTTGCCAACGAGTGGAACGGCAAGATTCTCAAGCGCACTTTCGGTTGATGATTTTATTAAGAAAACCCAGTATATTTATTATGATAAAAACGCGCTTGAAAAGATAGCTGGCAAGGTTGATTACTTTGCTAAAAAGGAAGGATTAACCGCTCACGCTAAAAGCGCAACGATTAGGTTTAAAGAAGAAAATGAGTAAATTTGCGAACGGAAAAATAAATAAACTTGACGCGTACGTTCCGGGCGAACAACCCAAGGATAAAAAGTATATAAAACTCAATACGAACGAGTCGCCCTATCCGCCTTCACCGCTTGCGGTAAAGTACGCTTGCGACGAGCTTGAAAGCGTTAGGTTATATCCCGACCCCGATTGTACAAACTTGATAAACGCGATTGCTAAAACGGTTAACGTATCGCCTAAAAACGTTATAGTTTCAAACGGGTCAGACGAAGTTTTAAACTTTGCTTTTATTGCTTATGCCGATGAAAATAACCCTGCAATCTTCCCCGATATAACTTACGGGTTTTATAAAGTTTTTGCAGGCGTAAACGGTGTTCCTTTTGAAGAAATCGCCTTAAAGGACGATTTTTCTATCGATATCAACGAATATCTTGATAAGAATGGCGTTATATTTATAGCAAACCCCAACGCGCCAACCGGTCTTGAAATTAGTTTGGAAGATATTGAATTGTTGCTTAAGTCAAACCCCGATAGAGTTGTTGTTATCGACGAAGCGTACGTTGACTTTGGCGGTAAGAGTGCGATAAGTTTAATAGATAAATACGATAATCTTTTAGTAACTCAAACCTTTTCAAAATCAAGGTCAATGGCGGGCGCAAGGCTTGGCTTTGGCGTGGCGAGTGAAAAAATTATTGAAGACCTTAACAAAGTTAAGTATTCAACGAATCCTTATAACGTAAATAGAGTAACGGCGGTAATGGGTATCGGCGCGTTAGAAGATAATAAGTATTTTGAAAACAATATATCTTCAATTATTGAAAGTAGAGAATATACTCAAAATGAACTAAAAAAACTCGGTTTTACTTGCACTAACTCAAAAACGAATTTCGTTTTTGCAAAGAGTGATAAAATTAGCGGTGAAGAACTTTACCTAAAACTTAAAGAAAATGGTATTTTAGTTCGCCACTTTAAAAAGGATAGAATATCTAATTACGTTAGAGTTTCTATCGGAAGTTTTGAAGAAATGCAAGCCTTTATCGGCGCTGTTAGGAAAATTTTAGGAGAATAAACTATGAGAAGTGCAGAAATAGTTAGAAAAACTAAAGAAACTGATATTAAACTTTATTTAGACCTTGACGGAACGGGCGCATCGGAAATAAATTCCGGTTGTGGCTTTTTTGACCATATGCTCACGCTTTTTGCAAAGCACGGCAGGTTTGATTTAAACGTTACTTGCGTTGGTGACGTTGAAGTTGATTATCATCACACCGTTGAAGATATCGGTATTGCACTCGGTCAAGCGTTCAAGAAAGCGCTTGGAAACAAGGCGGGCATTACCCGTTACGGCGATACAACGCTTCCTATGGACGAAGCGCTTATCTTATCGGCAGTTGATATCTCGGGCAGAAGTTTTCTTGCGTACGGTTTAAACCCAAGGGCAAAGCGCGTTGGTAATTTTGACGTGGAACTCGTTGAAGAATTTTTAATCGCATTTACAGTAAACGCAGGTATTAATCTTCACGTTAGCCAACTTGCAGGCAAAAACGTTCACCACATAATAGAAGGTGCGTTCAAGTCAATCGCAAGAAGTTTGAGAAAAGCAGTTAAGGTTGATAGCGACCTTGGTGGCGAAATACCTTCCACTAAAGGAGTTTTATAATGGTAGTTATAGTCGACTACGGCGTTGGTAATCTTTATTCGCTTAAAAGTTCTTTTAAAGCAATCGGTGAAGAGGTTATTACAACCGGTGATATTTCTATTATTGAAAAGGCGGATAAGATAATTCTTCCCGGCGTTGGCGCGTTTGAAGACGCGGCTAAAAAACTGTTTGATTCTGGGCTTGCAAGCGTGGTTATCGAGCGAGCAAATAGTAAAGTTCCGCTACTTGGAATTTGCCTTGGTATGCAACTTTTGTTCGATAAGAGTTTAGAGTATGGCGAGCATAAAGGGTTGGGGCTTATTAGTGGTGAAATCCGCCCTATAAGTTCAGTTATACCTAATGACCTTAAAATTCCGCACATCGGTTGGAACGCTTTAAAACTTAGAAAACCCAAGAGTGAAATATTCAAATATTTAAACGATGGCGACTGTGTTTACTTCGTTCATTCTTACTATGGCGCCGAGTGTGAAGACGCTATTATTGCAACTACGGAATACGGTGCAAACCTTACCGCAGCCGTTCAAAAGGGCAACGTTTACGGTTGTCAATTCCACCCCGAAAAAAGCGGTAGCGTGGGGCTTAGTATTTTAAAGGCTTTTTGTGAATTGTAATTATGAAAATTTTTCCTGCTATTGATTTGTTTGACGGAAAAGCCGTTAGACTTTATAAAGGCGATTACGCCCAAATGACGATTTACAGCGATAACCCCGTTGAAATTGCTCTCGACTTTGTTAATGCCGGCGCAAAATATATGCACCTTGTTGATTTAGAAGGGGCTAAAAGCGGTGGCACGCCCAACGTTGAAACGATTAAAAATATCGTAAATGCAACCAACTTATTCGTTGAAGTGGGCGGTGGCATTAGAAGTTTAGAAGTTATTAAAACTTATATTGACGCGGGCGTTTCGCGTGTTATACTTGGAAC
>JAGCLN010000001.1 GCA_017646945.1 Clostridia bacterium
ATATTGTAAAAGATAGAATTTTTAGCGCTATGGAGCGCTATATAACGCGTGCTTTGGGTGACGACGGTTATTGTTCAGAAGGATTTTCTTACTGGGTATACGGTTTTGGTTTCTTCACTCTCTTTTACGACCTATATTGTCAATTTACAGGCGAAAGACCTGCAATATTAGATAGCCAAAAGGTTAAAAACACCATACAGTTTGCAAAAAACTCTATACTTGATAACGGATTATTCTTACCTATTGCCGACGGTGGTTCTAAGGGTGAACATAACGAAGCCCCGATTTTATACGTTATAAACAGATTGTTTAACACTAATCTCGTTTTAAATAACGGTAGAGAAATCGAGCCCGATACTCAAGTTCTTGGAACGAGAGTGTTGTGTGACGTTAACAACCAACCAAGTGAAGATAAGAAAGAAGTTAGTTGCGTTTATTTTGATAGTAGCCAAGTTCTCGTTCGTAAAAAAGAAAATTACGTATTCGTAGCAAAGGGCGGAAATAACGCCGAAATGCACAATCACAACGATCTCGGCGCATTTTCAATCGTTAAAAACGGCAAGCAATATATTTGCGATCCGGGCGTTGGCGAGTATACTAACGGTTACTTTAATAGCGCTGCAATTAGATATTCTAAAGAAACTTTCGTTTGCAGTTCGCTAGGCCACAGCGTTCCTATGATAGATGGCAAAACTCAAAAGAACGGCAAGGAGTACTTTGCAAAGGTTATAGATAGAAGTGAAGATTTAATCTCTTTTGATTTAACTAACGCGTATCCTGAAAATACGGTAAACGTGAAAGTTATTTATGAAACTTTAGAAGATGGGGTAAAAGCGTCTTATAACGTTGAAGGCGCAAGCGACGTAACGTTTAGATTTGTAACCTTTATAGAACCTAAAATTGACGGTAAAAACGTAAAAATAGAAGATTTAACTCTTTCTTCAAACCTTGGCGTTGCTCCTGAAATTTCACGCGTTGATTACTTTGGTTTCTTGCACGTTGCAAAAGTTGCTTACACCATTGATTACAAGGTAAAAGATAAAAACGTAAACGCTAAATTTAATTTTGAGTTTTAATTATGTATCTTTATTCGTTTGAAAATCTATTAAAATCGTCGCAAACTGAAAAAGGTAAAGAGTTTTGCAATCAAGTTAAAAAATATTACGAAGAAAATTATGAAGGCAAACCTATTTTAGCCCTTCCTTTTTCAAAGTTTAAACTTTTTCATTTAACGGGAGATAGAACGGCTTATCAAAAGGAATATTTTGATAGAATTTCTCGCTTGAACGCTCTCCAAATTCTCAGTATCACAGACGATAAATATCTTGAACCGCTTGAAGACGTTATTTCTGCAATTTGTAGCGAAATTACTTGGGCGCTTCCCGCACATTGTTTAGATAGAAATACTGGTAACACCTATAATTACTGGGAAATTGATTTAAACGCTGCGGAAATAGGTATGTATTTAGCGGAGATTGATTACGTTTTTAAAGACAAACTCTCTCCCGATATAAGAAAGAGAATAAAATATTCCTTAGAAGAAAAAATCGTTAAACCGTATGAAACGAGAGTTTTTGGTTTTGATACTATGGGGAACAATTGGGCGTCTGTCGTTTCGTGTGGCGTAGGTTTAACTTACCTTTACGCTTTCCCCGAGAGATTTAATATCGTAAAAGATAGAATTTTCAGCGCTATGGAGCGCTATATAAATAGGCTTGACAAAGACGGGTATTGTTCCGAAGGTTACGCTTATTGGATTTACGGTTTTGGGTTCTTTGCTCTTTTTTACGACGTTTACGTTCAGTTAACCGGTGATAGACCTGCGATACTTGATTGTGAAGTTGTTAAAAACACTATAAAATACGCCGAAGCAACGATTTTAGATAAAGGAGTGTTTATTCCTATTGCCGACGGTGCGCTTAGTAGCACCGCGTCTGAATCTGATGCAATTCCCGTTATAAATAATCTTTTTAATTCAAATATTAAAATTAACGGTGGAAAGTGGGATATCAATTCTTATAAGGCGTTATCGTTTAAGCGTTTGTATTTTATCAATCAAGACGTATCTTCCAGCGTTAAAACGGAAAGCAGTTTGTTTTTTGAAAAGAGTCAAGTCTTAGTTGAAAAGAGGAAAAACTATATTTTTATCGCAAAAGGTGGAACTAACGCCGAAATGCACAACCATAACGATATAGGCGCGTTTTCAATTTTTAAAAACGGCGTTCAATACGTGGTTGATCCCGGCGCAGGTGAGTATACCAACGGATATTTTAACAATATGGCGGTAAGATATGGTAAAGAGACTTTCGTTTGTAGCGCATTAGGCCATAGCGTACCTATCGTAGACGGGCAAATTCAACTCTACGGTAAAGAATATTTTGCCTCCGTTTTAGATAAAGGTAAAGATTATATCGTTTACGATTTAACGAATGCTTACCCTAAAAAAATTAAGGAATTAAAGGTGGAATATTCCTTAAAAGAAAACGGAATTACGGCTGAATATTCTTGCAAGGGCGTGAAAGAGCGGGTGGTATTTAGGTTTATTTCTTTCATCTTACCAAAACTATCAAGCGACGAAGTGTTTATTGGCGATATGAAAATAACAAACGATAAAAACGCTATTGCTACGGTGGAAACTGCAGAGTTTTCCAACCATCAAGCCAAAAAAACAACCGTTTATGCTATTGATTACGCCGTAAGCGGTAAAGATATCAATATAAGATTCAACTTTGATTTTTAAGGAGATATATGTTAAACAACTTATCTAAAAGCGACGTTTCTTTTATTGAAGAAACTTGGCAAAAAATAAAAGCGAAATTAGAAGTTACTACTGTAAAAAGTAGGAATAAAATACCTTATACTACTCGCGATGGCGTTCACGACGACCAAGCCGATTTAGAAAGGGGTTTTATCTATCTTTGGACCAACGGTTTTTGGGCAGGTCTTAATATGCTTATGTATGCCGAAACCAAGGAAGAAAAGTTCTTAGAAACGGCAAAATCGAGCGAAAAACACTTAGATAGAATATTCAAAAACGTTTTTCGTATGGACCATGACGTTGGCTTTTTGTGGCACTTGTCCGCAGGCGCAATCCATCGTTTAACGGGCTCGGAAGAAAGTTTGCATAGGGCTTTAACCGCCGCTATGATACTCGCGTCAAGATATAATCCTGACGGTAATTTTATTCGCGTTTGGGATAATAAAGGTCGTGATGGTTGGACTATTATCGACTGTATGATGAACATCAACCTTTTATATTTTGCAACCGAAAAGTTCCAAGACAACCGCTTCAAATCAATCGCTATGCGTTACGCTGATATGGCCATGCGTGACCACGTTAGGGAAGACGGTTCCGTTATCCACGTTGTCGAGCACGCTCTTGATAAGCCCGATACCGTTGTCGGCTATCCTCAAGGTCAAGGCTATTCTCCCGATTCTTGTTGGTCAAGGGGTCAGTCTTGGGCGGTGTACGGTTTCGTTCTTTCTTATATTCATACCGGCAAGGAAGAATACTTGCAAACGGCAATCAAAACCGCCGATTATTTCATTGAACAAGTTAAGCAATATAGCTACTTACCGGTCGTTGATTTCAAAGCGCCAAAAGAACCGGTGTATTACGATTCTACTGCCGGCGCAATCTGTGCTTGCGGTCTTATAGAAATCGCAAAAATAACGAAAAATTCGCAATATTTAACCGAAGCAATCAATATTTTAAAAGCGTTAGATAAGAACTTTGCATCTTATTCCTTAGATGAAGACGCCCTTCTTTTAATGGGTAGCGAAAGTTACCGCAAAGGTATCCATATTCCCATAATTTACGGTGATTTCTTCTTCGTTGAAGCCATCTTAAAGCTTAAAGGTTCGTCATTCCTTATCTGGTAATTTTAATCCGTTATAAACTGCGCAATACTGCGTTTCTGTCAAGTCTTTGCGACCACAATGACCACAAAGG
>JAGCLN010000057.1 GCA_017646945.1 Clostridia bacterium
GCGTTACTGCGACTTTTTAACATCTCGATGACCAACAAGGTCTATCTCGCCGTTAAAAAATCTTGTGCCTTGTCTTGCTTGTTTCTAACGTCTTAAAAAATCACGTTGAACAAACTTTGAGTTTGTCATAGATTAAAAAATCTCCCTAAAAAACTTTAACCTATTTAAATTCAATAAAAAACAGGTACGAGCGTACCTGTTTTAAATTATCTTTTTTTCCAAGTGGTTGGAATCATAAGTAATAATAACGGATAAATTTCAAGTCTGCCAAGTAGCATCGTGATAGATAAAACTATCTTTGAAAAACCGTTAAATACAGAGTAGTTTGCCATAGGTCCTGCCGAGCCGAACGCAGGGCCGATGTTGTTAAAGCAAGAGATAACCGCCGAAACCGTTGTTTCAAAATCTAAACCGTTAAACGATAGTAAAATCGTTATTGCGATAAGGCATACGAAATAAATTGTAAAATAAGTTCCTATTCCGTTAGAAACCGATTCGTCAACCTTTTCACCTTCAAGCTTGATAACCGTAACGGTGTTCGGGTGAAGAAGTTTAGTAAGTTCCGCCTTAATCTTTTTAAACGCAAGTATTACCCTTGATACTTTTAAACCGCCCGCCGTTGAACCCGCGCAACCGCCGATGAAAGCGAGTGTTAAAAGAACGATTTTAGATAGTGTGGGCCAAGTGTTGAAATCCGCGCTTGAAAAACCCGTTGTGGTAATAATTGCTGAAGTTTGGAAAGTTGAAGCTCTTATGGCGCTTGAAAAACTGTTGTAAATAGGGTAGATATTGATAGTAATAAGCGTTATTGCCGATAAAACTATTATGAAATAAGTTTTAAGTTCGGTACTTTTAAAGCATACACCTATCTTTTTAAGCAAAATCAAGTAGTAAAGGTTAAAGTTTACGCCGTAAAGTAGCATAAAGATTGCTAATACCCATTGAATATAGGGGGAATAAGAAACGATACTGTCGTCTTTAATACCGAAACCGCCGGTACCTGCCGTGCCGAAAGCGTGGGTTAAACTTTCAAATAAGTCCATACCGCCGGCGAGTAAAAACACCGTTAAAATAAGCGTTAAACCGATGTAGATAAGATAGAGTATCTTAGCCGTATCTTTTGCGCGCGGAACGAGTTTGCTAACGATAGGGCCGGGCATTTCCGCCTTTAAAATGTGAATAGGTCTGTCGGTAGTTTTACTCGTTATAGCCATAATGAAAACGAGCACGCCCATACCGCCTATAAAGTGAGAAAAACTTCGCCACATTAAAAGGCCTTTGCTCATACCTTCAACGCTTTCAAGGATAGATGCGCCGGTCGTTGTAAAACCGCTAACCGTTTCAAAGAAAGCATCGATAAACGAAGTTACTTCACCGCTTAAAACGAAGGGAACAGCGCCTATTAGCGAAACCACAATCCAAGTTAGAGAAACCGTAATAAGCCCGTCCTTAGAGTAAAAGTGCTTATCTTCGTCTTTTATAAATTTTTGTAATACGTGCGCAACCGTAAAAGAAACGGCCATAGTTATCAAGAAAGCGTAAAAGCAATCTTCCTTGTAAAAGAGCGCTGTGAGAAGCGGAACTATCATCAGCGCCGCTTCAATCTTGATAACTTTAAGCACGGTTGAGAAAATCAGTTTGTAATTCATAATCAACCTATAACGTCTACCAAGTCGTAAACGGTCTTACCTGCCGTTATTATGATAACTTTGTCACCTATACGGAACACGTCTTCACCGCAGGGAATAATCGTTTCGCTACCGCGAACGATACCTGCAACTAAAACGTCGTTTCTAATGTTTAAATCTTTAATGGGAACGTTGGTGTGTTTAAAACTGTGAAGAATTTTAAACTCAGCCGCTTCCGCCGTGCCGTCGAATAAGCGGTAAAGCGTTTCAATCTTACTGTTTTTAGAACTTTCAAGCGCGCGCGCATAACTTACGATAAGGTCTGCAACGAGATGCTTGGGCGATATAGCCGTATCGAGTTCAAGTTCTTTAGAAAGCGATAAAATTTCTTCGCTTTTAATTTTGGTTATCGTTTTGGGAACGGATTTATTCTTGGCGAAAATGCTCATTAAAACGTTGTCTTCATCTTTTCCGGTAAGGGCGATAAACGCGTCCGTATTCAAAATGCCCTCTTCAACGAGAAGTTCTTGGTTGATGCCGTTTCCGTTAACTATCGTCGCCTTGTCGAGTTTTTCGGCAAATTGAATACACTTTTGTTCGTCCTTATCGATAACCTTAACGGAATTTTTAGCGTCTAATAAAAGCGTTGCCAAGTAATGCGCTATTCTACTTGCGCCGATTATCATTATCGAATTGATAGGCTTTTGTTCAAAGCCGAACATTTTTAAAAGGGAAGGCGCGTCCGCCTTAGACGTAAATAAGCCTATTTTGTCCCCAGCGTTAATGGTGAAAGAGCCGTTGGGAATATAAACCTTTCCGTCGCGCTCAACTAAGCATACCAAGAACTTGTAAGGCGATTTTTTTCTAAGTTCAAAAAGCGGAGTTCCTAAAACCTTAGAGTTTTCAAGCGCTTCGATTTCAATCATTTCCATTTCCGATGCAGAGAACGTTTCAACGTTGGTTGCAGACGGAAGATTTAAAATATTAAAGAGCGTTTGAGCGGTGAGTTGCTCGGGGTTAATGGTAATAGATAAACCGAGTTCGTCTTTAACGAAATCAAAACTCTTGTTGTTATATTCCGAATTTCTAATTCTCGCCACCGTGTTGGGTGTGCCCATTTTTTTAGCAACGAAACAAGCGAGCATATTGTACTCGTCTGAAGAAGTGATAGAAATAAACAAGTCGGCGTTTTTAGCGCCCGCTTCTTCTAAAATTTCGATGCTTGCACCGTTACCGCAAATAGTCAAAACGTCAAACCTATTAGAAACTTCGCGTGTGACTTGGGGGTCGGTATCGATAACAACGATATCGTGTTTTTCTTTTATTAAACTTTGAAGTATGGCTGTACCAACGTTGCCACAGCCGGATAAAATAACTTTCATAAAAATCCTTTTTAGGCGGTTGCCTTTATCATATAATACCACTATTTTTTAAAAATGACAAATATTTTTGTAAATTGACTAAAAAGAGAGCGCTTCTTTATCCCTATATATATAAAAGGCAAAAAAAATTAAAAAAGTGGTTAAAATTCGTTGACAAGGCGAACGCAATAGGTTAGAATAAGATAGCACTCCGAAAAACTGGGGTGTTAATTTTTTAGGATGGAATTAAAAAAATGGCAAAAGGTAATGCAGTTAGAATAACTCTTGCTTGTACTGAATGCAAGCAAAGAAATTATGACGTTTACAAGAACAAGAAGAACACGCCCGACAGAATTGAACTTAACAAATATTGTCCCTTCTGCAAAAAACACACTGCTCATAAAGAAACTAAGTAATATCTAAGTTGTAGTGTTTTTAAAAGGTGTAAAATGAAAGAAAAGAAAGTTAAAGTTGAAGAAAAGAAAGTTCAACCTAAAAGTGATAAGCCCAATATCTTTAAGCGTATCGGCAAAAAACTTAAGGAAGTATTTTCTGAAATAAAGAAAGTATCTTGGCCCGATAAGAGCAAAGTTATCAAGCAAACGTCAGTAGTAATCGGCGTTGTGCTTTGCTTTATGGTGGTATTGCTTTTAATTGACTTAGGTCTTGGTGAATTACTTAAACTTTTAACTTCTACTATTGCGTAAGTGAGGAGCTTGGCTATGGCAGAAGTTGCAAAGTGGTACGTTGTTCATACCAATACCGGTTATGAAGCGATGGTTAAAAACACCTTGGAAAAATTGATTGAGAACAGTAACTTACAAGAACGCGTTCTTGAAATCAAAATTCCTATGGAACAAACCATTGAAGAGAAAGCAAATGGCAAGAAGAAAGTTGTTCTTCGTAAAATATTGCCCTGCTACGTGTTTATTAAACTCGTATACTCAAACGAACTTTGGTATCTTATTACCAACACTCGTGGCGTAACGGGTTTCGTAGGTCCGCAGGGTAAAGCAGTTCCCCTTACCGAAGAAGAAGTTAAGCGTATGCGCCTTGAAGACAGGGTTGAAGACGTTGACTTTGTTAAGGGTGATAACGTTCAAATCGTATCAGGCCCGCTCGATGGTTTTATCGGCGTAGTGCTTGACCTTAACGATGCTTCTCAAAAAGCAAAAGTTAAAGTTGCTATGTTTGATACGGAAACGGAAGTTGAAGTAGAATACGTTCAACTCAAAAAAGTTTAATAAGGCTAGTCACCTATTAAAATAATGTGGGAGAGGCGTTAAATTTTTAATGGCGCCACGCGAATACCACCAATGGAGGAAATTTATTATGGCTAAAAAAGTTACCGCTGTAGTTAAATTACAGTTACAAGCAGGCAAGGCAACCCCAGGCCCGCCCGTTGGTTCAACGTTAGGACCTTACGGTATTAACTTACCCGGATTCACTAAAGAATTCAACGCGAAGACTCAAGATAAGTTAGGCTACGTTATTCCCGTAGTTATTACTATTTATCAAGATCGTTCGTTCACTTTTATTCTTAAGACCCCCCCTGCGCCGGAACTTATCAAGAAGGCGTGCGGTATAGAAACTGCAAGTGCAACACCCAACAAGAACAAAGTTTCAAAACTTACCAAGGCTCAAGTTGAGGAAATTGCTAAAATCAAGATGGTAGATACTAATGCTAACACTCTTGAAGCGTGCATGAGCATGATCGCCGGTACTGCAAGAAGTATGGGCGTTACCGTAGAAGACTAATTAAAGGAGAGTGGGAGAGATTTTATCTCGTACGTACCACGAGGAGGTTTATAATGAAATTCGGAAAAAAATACGCTGATAGTATTAAGGCGTTTGAAACAAGCAAACAGTATGACGTTAACGAAGCGATGGACGTTGTACTTGCAACTGCAAAGGCAAAATTCGATGAAACTATCGAATTCCACACCAAACTCGGTGTTGACCCCAAGCAAGCAGACCAACAAGTTAGAGGCGTTATCGTTCTTCCTAACGGTACTGGTAAAAACGTTAAAGTTTTAGTTATTGCTAAGGGTGAAAAGGCTGATATAGCAGAAAAAGCAGGCGCTGATTTCGTTGGCGCTGAAGAAATTATCGCTAAAATTCAAAGCGAAAACTGGTTCGATTACGACGTTGTTATCACCACCCCTGATATGATGGGTATGGTTGGTAGAATTGCAAGACTTTTAGGTCCTAAAGGCTTAATGCCCAATCCTAAGTCTGGTACCGTTACTATGGACGTTGAAAAAGCAATTAAAGACGTTAAGGCTGGTAAAGTAGAATACAGACTTGATAAGACTGCAGTTATTCACTGTTCAATCGGTAAAAAGTCTTTCGGTAAGGAAAAGCTTATTGAAAACTACAACGCTTTATTAGATGCTATCGTTAAAGCAAAACCCGCTGCTGCAAAAGGTCAATACATTAAGAGTATTTCTTTAGCAAGCACTATGGGTCCTGGTGTTAAGGTTCAAGTTAAAAACTAATTTTTTTAATCCCTTATAAGCATCGTTATACTGCGTTACTGCTTCGGTTTTGCGACCATCACAACCAAAAAGGTTAGTATTGTCCGCAAATCCTTGCGAGTCTTGTCTAACTTGCTTCTAAGGTCCTAATTA
>JAGCLN010000058.1 GCA_017646945.1 Clostridia bacterium
TACACAATGCAATTTGACCACTACGAAGAAGTTCCCAAGTCTGTTGCTGAAAAGATTATCGGCGAAAGAGCAGCGAGAAACGCAAATAACGACTAATTCGTGATTTTCAAAATATTACTTGACACGGATAAATCGTTGTTATATACTGTAAGTATAAAATTTAAAATTTTAAAATAAAAAAACAAACATAATTTTTTGGAGGAAACAAATTACTATGGCAAAGGCTAAATTCGAAAGAACCAAACCGCACGTAAACATTGGTACCATCGGTCACGTTGACCACGGTAAAACTACTCTTACCGCAGCTATCACTATGGTACTTGCAGCAAAGGGCGGCGCTGAAAAAATGCGTTACGACCAAATCGATAAAGCACCGGAAGAAAAGGCTCGTGGTATCACGATTAACACTTCTCACGTTGAATATCAAACCGAAGCTAGACACTACGCACACGTTGACTGTCCTGGCCACGCTGACTACGTAAAGAACATTATTTCTGGTGCAGCACAAATGGACGGCGCAATTCTCGTAGTAGCAGCTACTGACGGTCCGATGCCCCAAACTAGAGAACACATCCTTCTTGCTCGTCAAGTAGGCGTTCCTTACATCATCGTATTCCTTAACAAGACTGACCTTGTTGATGACGAAGAACTTCTTGAACTCGTTGAAATGGAAGTTAGAGAAATCCTTAGCGAATACGGCTTCCCTGGCGACGATACTCCTATCGTAAAGGGTTCTGCAGTTAAGGCTCTTGAAGCAGCAATGAACGACAATGCAGATGATCCTGCTTGCGCTTGCATTCTTGAACTTATGGATGCTGTTGACAGCTACATTCCTAACCCCACTCGTGACGAAGATAAGCCCTTCCTTCTTCCTGTAGAAGACGTATTCACCATTTCTGGTCGTGGTACCGTTGCTACTGGTAGAGTAGAAAGAGGTATCGCTAAAGTTGGTGACCCTGTTGATATCGTTGGTATCAGAGCAGAAAAGAAGACTTCAGTTATTACTGGTCTTGAAATGTTCAGAAAGCAACTTGACGAAGCATACGCAGGTGATAACGTTGGTGCACTTTTAAGAGGTGTAGACAGAACTGATATCGAACGTGGTCAAGTAGTTGCTAAACCCGGTACTGTTCAACCCCACACTGAATTCAATGGTCAAGTATACGTACTTACCAAAGAAGAAGGTGGTAGACACACTCCGTTCTTCAACAACTATCGTCCTCAATTCTACTTCAGAACTACTGACGTTACTGGTACTATCAAACTTCCCGAAGGCGTTGAAATGGTTATGCCTGGTGACCACGTTACTATCGACGTAACTCTTATCACTCCCGTTGCAATGGAAGAAGGTCTCCGTTTCGCTATTCGTGAAGGCGGTAGAACTGTTGGTTCTGGTGCAGTTTCTAAAATCGTTAAGTAATTAATAATTTTAGCTAAAAAGTTTAAAAATACTACGGCAAGTCCGTAGTATTTTTTTATGCGTAAAAAGTGAATAAATTTATAAAAACGCGCATAATATAAATTTTTAGTATAATTGTGAAAAAAATATGAAATTTATGGTAAGAAAATATAACTTTTGCTATTGACATTGATGCGTCTTTATTATAAAATGATAATACCATACTGTATCATTAGGGGTAGTCTACCCTTTTTGAAAGGTAAAAATTGCTAATCATTATTTTAGTAAGTTATCTTACTAAGTATTATTTGATAATTTTTTAGGAGGTTTTATTATGAAGAAATCCTATTTAACTCCGTCAATCCAAGTTGTTTCATACAATTTAGTTGACATTGTAACCACGTCTACCACTAACGACTACGCTCACGTTAAAGAGAGCTGGCTCGATAGTGAGTGGCTTAAGTAAGGGGGAACGTTATGACTAAGTCTATTAGAGTTAACTTTATTAAACTTTTAACACTCGTTTTAGCAGTTTGCGTAGGCGTAGCAATAGCAACTATCCCTGGCAATTCTGTAGCCGCTGAAGAAGCGCCTGCAACGTTTAGTGTAGAAGAAGGTATCCGTATTGATAAAGAAAACGACCTTTCTGGTATTAAATTTACCACTACCGTTAACGATGCTTGGCTTGCTGAAAACGCTGGCGAAAAATACACTTTTGGTACTTTAGTATTCCCTGCTAACAATGCTGAATCTTTCGATATGGAAGAAACTGATATTGACGTTATTAAGGCAGCGGTTGATGGTATTAAGTTTGTAAGCGTTGCAGATGCTAGTGTTTCTGCAGGTTTCAGTTTTGATGCTTCTATCGTATTCAACAAAGCTGAAATTCTTGGTTTTGAAGGCGTTAACGAAGAAAATATCGATGCTGTGTTAGAAGGTTTATACGCTAAAGAATTCGCAGCAGTTTCATTTGCTATCGTTGATGGCGCATTAGTTTGGGCTGACGATGCTCCCGTAACTTCTATGGTTGCTGAAGCAATTAAGGCTTTAACTAACGATGAACTTGCTGAAGATGCTAAAGCATTTATTCCTGGTCACGTTGGTAGAGGTGATTTCAAGTCATACGTTTCTAAAGAAGATGGTAAGTTTGTTATCATTGATTTAGAATATGATGCAAATGAATTTGCAAACATTATGATTAACGGTGATTACCTTGGTGCTGAAGATTATTCAGTTGTTGAAGGTGATCTTGTTATTAGCGCAGCTTACCTTGAAAACCTTGAGTCTGGTTACTATGACGTTCTCTTCTTTGATGACAGTGGTAACATCGTAATCTTAAACGTTCTCTTTGCAGATAAGGCGTTAAAGAACGCTGATGACGTTATTGCTGCGTTTGACCACGGCATTGCAACTTGGGGCGAAACCTATACTGAAAAGACTGGCGTTTACGTTCTTGCAAACGATATTGATATGACCGGTACCAAGATTCAAAACACTATTAACCCCAACAAGACATACGTTTCTTACAAGATGGAAAATGAAGTTTTAGTTGAAGACCAAAAAATCGTTTCTGGCGATATCGGCTTTAACGGTATCCTTGACGGTATGGGTTACGCAATTAAGAACGCAACCGTAAATATGGTTAACCATATGCCTGCTTATACTAATGCAAACGGTACAAATTCTTGGTTAAATGAAACTGGTTATGGTTTCTTCCATAGATTAAAAGCAGATTCAATCGTTAAAAACGTTGCTTTCATCAACTTAATGGGTACTGGTACTAAGGCTAATAACATTAGTATTACAGGTCCCCTTTCATACTCTTGTGAAGGTATTATTGAAAACGTTTACGTTGACGTAAGCGCTGATACCGTTGTATCTCGTGGTCCTATCGCTGCAATTAAAGAAGGCGCAATCATTAAGAACTACGTTGTTAACTATCCTAGACCTGAAGGTTATGATTTAGCTACTGATATCAACACTCAAGCAGCTCAAACAGGCGCATACGCTAAACAATTGTATGCTTACGGCTACGGCTCGCTCGTAGGTGGTGGTGGCGGTAATGCACCTTCAATTGATTCTGCAACTTTCGAAAACGTTTTAGTTGTATCTCCGATGCCTCTCTACGTTTCTAGAGAAAACGGCGATATGTCTGTAACTAAAGCTATCTACTACGGTGCAAACGAAACCAAGTTATTCTACGATCACGAAGGTCAACTTGCTGGTACCGTTCAAGATATGGTTGCAGCTGGTGAAGGAAGAGTTAAAGTGCTTGACTTCGCTCGTCGTTACAATACTTTTGTAGAAGCTGCTGCTGATACTGAATTTGCTAAAATCTTTACTGATACCGGCTTATTCAAGATTGCAAATGGTGAACTCTTATGGCATAGCGCAGAAGTAGTTGAAGAAATTTCTACCGCAGTTGATTTTGACGCTGCTGAAGGCAAACTCTTAACTTCTGTTCTTGATTCTATTGACGTTGTTTCTGCAACTGTAAACGGTGTTGAAGTTGAATATGCAGACGGTAAGTTTACTGGCGTTCCTGCTATGGATAACTTAAATAATGAAAGTCAAAAATTTGAATTTGTAATTAAAACTGCTGATTTAACTTACAATTTCACTAACGTAACGTATTGGACTTCTGTTATTAACAATGCAGCTGAACTTAAAGCAGCGCTTGATATTAACTATAATGAAACTCCGATTAACTACGGTTTCTATAAACTTGGTAACGAAATTAAAGCAACTAGCGAAGAACCTATCGCATTTGATTACGTTGGCGCATCTCAAATAAAAGACGTTAACTCTGCAGTTGGTTTCAACGGTATCTTTGACGGTGCTGGTTACGCTATTGACTTTAACAAGACTTGGTTATCTGCCTCTGCTAAAACTAACGGCTTATTTGGTAACTTCAACCACGGTGGTGCCGTTGTTCCCAAGCAACAAATTACCGTTAAAAACTTAGCGATTAAAAACGCTAAAGGAGGCGGTGTTCCTTCACTCACTCTTTTTGGTAGATTTACTAAGAACCACGGATATGGTCCTGCTGTTTTATTTGAAAACATTTACGTTTACGGTATGAATGACGTTCCCGCAGGTTTAATCTTTAACCCCGGTTACAATACCGCGTTCAATAACATTTTAGTTGACGTTACTAAAACCACTGAATTTGGTGGTGGTTACGTTACTGATGCTTACGGTAAAAACGTTGTTGCAAATCAAACCCTTGTACTTAACGGCGGTTATTACGGCGGTATCTTATTCAACACTTTAAGATACGGTACTAATACTCTTGCTAATAACGTAACTAACTTTGTATCAATCGGTAAAGCACCGCTTGTTAAACAATATACTTATGGCAATGCATATTATATGTGGTTCACCTCTACTGCTAATGGTGACGGAACTTACGCGCACGACCTTAGAGTAACTGGTTGGAACTATGGCGATAAAGACTATATTGCAGTTGGTGGTGGTGAAGTATACATGGGTTATGCTTCTGGTAACAGAGCTAAGGCTGACGTTGCTATGATTACCGGTATGAAGGCTGGTTTTGCTGAAATTGCTAAGAATTACACTACAGTTGAAAAAACTTCTGGTCAAGCAGCGCTTAAAGGTTACTACTGTGCAAATTGTGGTGAAGTGTTCTCACTTGAAGCAGGCAACTGTACAACTTGTGTAGTTGACGAAACTCCTGTTGCTCTTACTGAAGTAGCGGATCTTTGGAGAGACCCAATTTGCTACACTTGGGAAGCACGTGATCTTACAACCTTCACTAACGGTGAATCTACTAAGAACCAAGGTGAAATGAAGTTTGACGGTGCATATAAGTATGATACCTTAGCAGAAATGAAAGCATCTAACAACAAGTTTGAATCATTCGTAGGTGAAGCTGGTAACGGTCTCTGGGCTGTAACTGCTGAAGGCGAACTCACTTGGGTAGGCGCTCAAGCGTAATTGCTCATTGCAAATTATAAAAAGAAATACTACGGGTTTTCCCGTAGTATTTTTTTTGTTGTTAAATTACAAAAAATGACAAAAAGTTACAAAAGTTAACTTAATATTAACTTTGGTGTGTTTTAATTATAATGGTATTTTGTTATAGGTATATATAATATACCTAAATATATAAATACCCACTGGAGTATATTTGTGAATAGCATTGATGCATTAACTTTAAAAAGTATGCTTATTGCAGGCGCTAACGAACTTAGTGCGAATTTAAAAATTGTTAACGAACTCAACGTATTCCCCGTTCCTGATGGCGATACAGGTTTTAATATGCTCAAAACCGTTGAAGGCGGTATCGTTAAAATAAACGATTACAATGGCGATAGCGTTTCCGATATTATTTCCGCTTACGCAAGCGGTGCTTTGCTTGGTGCAAGGGGTAATTCGGGCGTTATCTTATCCCAAATGTTCAAAGGTATAGCAAACGGGTTAAAAGGCGTTTCATCTGCAACGGTTAGTCATTTGAAACAGGCGTTTAACGAAGGTGTTAAATGCTCATACTCGGCAGTTCAAAACCCCGTTGAAGGAACTATTTTAACCGTGTTCCGTATGGCTACTGAATACGCTTGCGCAAACGTTAGTGACGATGCTACCGTTGAAGAATTTATCAAAGCCCACGTTGAAGAAGCATCAAAAGTTCTCGTTCAAACTAAAGAGATGCTTCCCGTGTTAAAGGAATCTGACGTTGTTGATAGTGGTGGCGCAGGTCTTGTTTATATTGAAGACGGTTGGCTTAAAATGTTAACCGGTGAAGAAATCGCCGTTACCTTTGATGCACCCGAAGACGAAAATAGTTTCGTTGACTTATCTTTATTTACTAGCGATAGCGTTTTAACTTACGGCTACTGCACCGAGTTTTTATTAAGGCTTCAAAATTCTAAGGTAGACGTTGAAAGTTTTGACGAAAAGGTTATAGTTTCTGAACTTGAAAGTTTGGGTGGGGATAGTATCGTTGCGTTCAAGACCGAAGATATCGTTAAAATTCACGTTCATACTAAAGAACCAGGCTCAGTGCTTAACGTTTGCCAACGCTACGGCGAGTTTTTAACCTTAAAAGTTGAGAACATGACTCTTCAACACAATGAAACAAAAAAGAAAACCCCCGCTAAAAAAGTAGGCGTTGTTGCCGTTGCAACGGGCGATGGTTTAAAAGAACTTTTTACAAGCCTTGGTGCTGATATTATCGTGGATGGTGGTCAAACTTCCAACCCGTCAACTCAAGATTTTATTTCGGCGTTCGATAGCGTTAACGCAAAAAATATATTCGTTCTTCCCAACAACTCAAACGTTATCTTAACGGCTATGCAATCGGCTAAAATGTATGAAAACGCTAACGTTTACGTTATCAACACTAAAACTTTGCAACAGGGCTACGTTGCGCTTTCGCTCGTAAATACCGAAGCGGAAGATTATGAAGAACATATTGCCGAAATCGAGCAAATGCTTGAAGACGTTGTTGGTATAGACGTAACTTACGCCGTTAGAAACGCCACCGTTGACGGAAAATGCGTTATTCAAGGCGATTATATGGGAATAAGCGGTAAAAAACTTCTTGCAACCGCGAGTGATAAAGTTACCGCAACTATCTTAGCAATCAAAGAAGTTGCCGACCTTGAAGATAAAGAACTCTTAACCGTATTTATCGGTGCCGACGTTACTGATGCCGAGCGCGAATCCTTTGAATCTCAAGTCGCTCAGTCCTTCCCCTTTTTAGAGTACGTTCCCTACGAAGGTGGTCAAGAGGTGTATTCCTTCCTTATTTGTATCGAATAATTTTAAGCCGTTATAAACGGCGCAATACTGCGTTACTGTTATCAATCCGTGACCGTAATGACCAAAAAGGTCTATTACGCCCAACGGCTTGCTAACGAGCCTTGTCTTGCTTGTTTCTAACGTCTTAAAACGAGTTTTAAGCCGCTATTTGCTTCGTATATCTGCGTTACTGCTTAGTGTTTTGACTTCGATGACCAAAAAGGTCAATCTCACCCAAAACCCTTCGCGAGCCTTGATATACTTGCAACTAACGTCTTAA
>JAGCLN010000059.1 GCA_017646945.1 Clostridia bacterium
AAAGAGCTTAGAAAGATAAGCGATTTAACTAAATTTTACGCTAATAGAGAAGAAGTTTTTGAAGAGCTTTACTTCTCTGCGTTAACCATCGGCGACGATAGGTTTGTTAAAACTTACGAGCAAGACGCGATTAGAATTTTTTCTAAGGAAGAGCGCCCTCAAACGTTTAGGGCGCACGCTGTTTATAGGCTAAAAAACGGCGACACTGACTGGGCTAATCTGGTACTTAAAAGCGGTATAGCATTTTGTTCTACCTATCCTATCAAGGGTGTTGCAAAAGCTGAAAAGCGTTATATGGAACTTATGCTTAAAAACTTATAAAAAACGGGCAACAAGCCCGTTTTTTTGTTTAAAAACCAAAAAATACAAAATTTGACGAAAATTTATCGTTGTTTTTTGTAAAAAAAACAAAAAACTACTTTTCTTTTACGCGCGCGTGTGTTATAATATACTAAAATATAGTATTTACTATATACTTCGATTACAACGCAATCGGCGTTTGCGGATAAGGAGGAATTATGAATTTAGACAATAAAGTGGAAAACGCATACGGTGCCGAGCAGATTAGGGAGTGTAAAGGCTTAGAGCATATCCGTTTAAGGCCGGGTATGTATATTAGAAACACCGACTCTTACGGTCTTCACCACCTTGTTAAAGAAACGGTGGACAACTCTATTGACGAAGCCTTAGCAGGTTACTGTGATACTATTTCCGTAACTATTCACAAAGACGGGTCTTGTTCAATTAGAGATAACGGACGTGGTATTCCCACTGGTATGCGTGAAGAAGGTATTTCTACCGTTGAACTCGTTATGACTCACCCTAACGCAGGTGGTAAGTTCGGCGGTGGCGGTTACGAAATATCGTCAGGTCTTCACGGTGTAGGTTTAAAGGCGGTTAACGCATTATCCGAAACCGCGAGTGTTGACGTTTATCAAAATGGAAAGCACTTCCGCCAAGAATATAAAATCGGTGTTCCCCAAACGGAACTTATGGTTTTAGAAGATACTACTGAAACGGGCACAAGGGTAACCTTTAAACCTGATCCGACAATCTTTTCTACCACCGATTTCTCGTATGAAACGATTAGGGGAATGCTTCGTGACTTCGCTTTCTTAAATACCGGCGTAAAACTCGTTTTAGAAGACGAGAGGGACGGGCAAGAGAGAAAGGACGAGATGTTGTCTTCCGGCGGTATTAAAGAGTACGTAGAAGTCTTAAACCACAATAAAGAAGTATTGACGCCAGAACCTATCTATATGAAGAAGAGATTTGATAAGGAAACTATTGAAATCGCCTTCCAGTATAACGATGGTTACAGCGAGCAAATTTTAGCCTTTGCAAACAACGTTAACAACGTTGAAGGCGGTACTCACTTAGATGGTTTTAAACTTGCGCTCACAAAAGTGGTTAACGATGCGGGCAGAAAGTTAAATCTTTTAAAGACTGATGACGATAAGTTGTCGGGTGAAGACGTTAGGGAAGGCATAACAGCCGTTATTTCCGTAAAACTTTTAAATCCTCAATTCGAAGGTCAAACTAAGACTAAACTTGGCAATGCGGACATGAGAACGCTTGTAAACAAGACTATGACCGAAGAATTCGCTACTGTGCTTGAAGAAAATCCTTCCGTAGCCAAAGAACTTATCTTAAAGTGTTTAACGGCTAAAAAGGCAAGAGAGGCGGCTAGAAAGGCAAGAGAAGCAACGAGAAAGGGTGTATTTGAACACGTTAGACTTCCCGGTAAGCTTGCAGACTGTTCTTGTAAAGACCCTGAACTTTGCGAAATCTGCTTAGTAGAAGGCGATTCGGCAGGCGGTACTGCAAAGCAAGGTAGAGATAGGCGTTTCCAAGCGGTACTTCCGCTTAGAGGTAAAATTCTCAACGTTGAAAAGACGAGAATTAACAGGGTTTTAGAAAATGAAGAAATCAAGGCTATGATTACTGCGTTTGGCGGTGGCATGCTTGACGACTTTGACGTTACTAAACTTCGTTACGACAGAATTATTTGTATGACCGATGCTGACGTTGACGGTTCACACATTAGAATCTTACTTTTAACCTTCTTCTTCAGGTATATGAAACCGCTTATTGAAGAAGGCCACGTATATATTGCTCAGCCCCCGCTTTACAAGATAACTAAGGGCAAGCAAATACATTATTTCTACACCGAAGAAGATAAGGAAGAATTCCTTAAAAATAACGATAGGTGTGATATTCAGCGTTACAAAGGTCTTGGTGAAATGGACGCGGCTCAACTTTGGGATACCACTATGAATCCGGAAACAAGAACGCTTAGAAGAGTAACCGTGCAAGACGCTATTGAAGCAGATGCAAACTTCTCGCTACTTATGGGCGAGCAACCCGAACTTCGCCGTAAATTTATCGAAGAAAACGCTAAATTTGCGAACGCTGAACTCGATACTTGATAGGAGGGAATTATGGCTAAGAAAGTAATGAATGAAGAACTTACCGCCGAGTTTAAGAAAACTCTGTCGATGACGAAACTTGTTAACGTTGAAGTAGATTCTGAACTTCGCCAAAGTTTCATCGACTACGCGATGGCAGTTAACCGTTCTCGCGCTATTCCTGATATTAGGGACGGTTTAAAGCCCGTTCACAGAAGAATTCTTTACTCTATGAACGAAATGGGTTTAACGCCCGACAAACCGCATAAGAAGTGCGCTGCAATCGTTGGTGACGTATTAGGTAAGTATCACCCCCATGGTGACAGTTCAGTTTACGATGCGCTCGTTCGTTTAGCGCAAGACTTCTCAATCAATCTTCCGCTCGTTGACGGTCACGGTAACTTCGGTTCGGTAGACGGCGACCCTGCGGCTGCTTATAGATACACCGAAGCAAGAATGAGTAAACTCGCTCTTGAAATGCTTCGTGATATTGATAAAAACACCGTTGATTGCAAAGCAAACTTCGATGATACGAGAAAAGAACCCGTAGTACTTCCCGCAAGATACCCGAACCTTTTAGTAAACGGTGCAGATGGTATTGCTGTTGGTATGGCAACGAATATTCCGCCCCACAATTTAGGCGACGTTATTGACGGCGCTATTGCGGTTATTGACAACCCCGATATTTCAATTGACGAACTTATGGAATATATCCCTGCGCCCGACTTCCCAACCGGTGGTATCTTAATGGGCAGAAGTGGAATTAAAAACGCTTACCGCACAGGTAGGGGTGGTTACGTTCTTCGTTCAAGATGTGAAATTGAAGAGTACGGCGGAGATAGATTTAGAATCGTCGTAACCGAACTTCCTTACCAAGTAAACAAGGAAAAACTTATCAATACAATCGTTGAATACGTTACTGATAAGAAGATTGAAGGTATTGCCGATATTAACGACGAATCTGACCGCGAGGGTATGAGAATCGTTATTGATATTAAGCGCGATGCGAACCCTCAAGTAGTTCTCAACACTTTATTTAAACAAACTAAACTTCAAGTATCAGACGGTATTATTCTTCTTGCGCTTGTAGGAACTGACCCCAAGGTATTAAATCTTAAAGAAATTTTAGTTGAATACCACAATCACCAAAGAGACGTTATTAGAAGAAGAACTAAATACGACCTTGATAAAGCGGAAGAAAGATGCTTAATCGTAGCAGGTTTATTAAAAGCCCTTTCTGATATTGACGAAGTTATCAAGATTATCAAAACGAGTAAGGATAGAATTGAAGCGGCTGAAAGGCTTATTAGAGAATTCGATTTAGACGCTGAAGGTAAGCAAGCAAACGCAATTTTAGAAATGAGATTGCAAACCTTAACAAACCTTGCGGTATCTAAACTTCAAGCAGAACTTGAAGATTTGAATAAACTTATCGCTGACTATAAAGATATTTTGGCTAACGTTTCGAGAGTAGACGCAATCATCAAAGATGATTTAATCTTAATAAAAGAAAAGTACGGCAAGGAAAGAAGAACTGAAATTTCCCACCTTGAAGGTAGCATTGAAGACGAAGAACTTATTCCGAGAGAAGACGTTGTAATTTCAAGAACGCACTTCGGTTACGTTAAGAGAATTCCCGTAGCGGAATATAAATCGCAACACCGCGGTGGCAAGGGTATTACAGGCCACAAGCCCAAGGAAGAAGATTTCGTTACCGATATGTTCATAACTTCAACTCACGATTACTTATTGTTCTTTACAAGTTTTGGTAAAGTTTACTCAATCAAGGGTTATGAAATTCCCGAAGCGTCAAGAACTTCACGCGGTAGAGCGATTATCAATATCTTGCAACTTAGTGAAGGTGAAAAAGTTAACGCAGTTATCCCCCTTAAAGACGGAACTTCCGGCTATATTGCAATGGCAACGAGAAACGGCTTGATTAAAAAGACGGCGCTTGAAGAATTTGCAAGTATTAGAAAAACCGGTAAGATTGCAATCAACTTAAACGAAGGCGATGAACTTATTTCCGTTCAATTCACTTCCGGTGAAGACCAAATCTTAATCGGTACAGCAAAGGGTAAATGTATTAAATTCTTCGAAGGTATCGGCGAAAACGGTACTTACGGCTTAAAGCCGATAGGTAGAGATACCCAAGGCGTTAAGGCTATGGACTTAGCAGATGGCGATTATCTTATCGCAATGAGCGTCGTTAAAGAAGGTTGCAACGTATTAACGGTAACTTCAAACGGTTACGGCAAACTTTCAGACGTGGAAGATTACAGGCTTCAAAACCGTGCAGGTAAGGGTATTAAAGCGGGTTCGATCAAAGAAAAGACGGGTGACCTTGTATGCCTTAAATTCATTTCTCAAGAAGAAGACGTAATGATGATTTCCGATACGGGTATCATTATGAGAACTCCTGCAGGCGAAATTTCAAAACTCGGCAGAGATACTCAAGGCGTAATCGTTATGAGGCTCGGTAGTGGCAAAGTTTCCACCGTAGCAGTCGTTCCGCACGAAGATGAAGAAGAATTCGAAGGGGCTGAAGAAACGGCTGAAAACCCTGAAAATTAACCTTTAATAAAATTAAAAACCACTCGCTTTAATTAACGAGTGGTTTTTTATAACAAAAAATGAGTGCAAATTTAAATGCACTCATTTTAAATTTAGTTATCTTCGTCTGGCGATGCCTTTCTAAAGGACGAGAAGAGTAGTTTGTTAAGGTTGCTAAGCGGTTGATTGAGTAACAGGTTGAGTTCGATAATCGCAAAAAGGATAAGCGGATATTCCCAGTTTTCCATAGTGAGCGGGAACAACGGCGTAAGACCAAAGAAATTATCTATGTGTAGCGTTACCGACGTGTCTAACAAGAAGACTACCCAAACCGCCATAATTACGATTATTATCATTAAGATAATAGCTCTTAAAAGGTTATAAGGTTTACATACCTTGTGTAAGTAAACGACGCCACCTAACGTGAACGCAACGACTTGCATAGTCATAGTAAACTCATCGCTTGGGAAAATACCGAATAAACTTATAACTTTAATAATATACAAGTTCATTAAAAGTATAAGTGCGCCAGGTATTGCGTTTGAGAAGATTGTGGTCAAGAAATCGCCTTCCACACGCTTTTCGTTTGGTTGAAGCGAAAGTGCTAACGACGCAAAACCTATAACGAAAAATTCAAGCATCGTAAGGTGTTTTGTTTCGAAGGGGAAGGGGTGCATAGTCGCAATCGAAATAAACGCGAGAAGGGCGGTAAATATCGTTTTCATAAGGAAAAGCGATGCCGATTGCTGAATATTGTTAATAACTCGTCTACCTTCGGCAACTACCTTGGGCATTGAATTAAAGTTGTTATCTGCTAAAACGATATGAGCAACGCTCTTTGCCGCGTCTGCACCCGTTGCAACGGTGATGGAACAGTCCGCTTCGCGCATTGCCAAAATGTCGTTAACGCCGTCGCCCGTCATAGCAACGGTGTGTCCGCTCATTTTAAGCGCTTTTATAAGCACGCATTTTTGTTCGGGGGTTACTCTGCCAAATACCGTGTATTTGTTTGCGATTGACGCAACTTCCTTATCGGATAAGCCTTCTAAACTTATCCAGTTAGACGCTTTGTCAATACCCGCTCTTTTAGCAATTTCTGATACGGTTATGGGGTTATCACCCGAAATAACCTTGATTTCTACCGAGTTTTCTTTAAACCACTTGATAGTTTCAATCGCTTCAGGTCTTATATTGTCGCTTAAAACGATGAGTGCGATAGGTTTAAGGGTTGACGGCAATTCGCCTTTGGAATTTATTTGCGCGGGCGAGTGAGCAAGTAATAGTACTCTGTTTCCGCGATTGATGTAGTGGTCCATTTGTTCGCGAATAAAGGGCGTAAGTTCTTTAAGTACGAACTCGGGCGCGCCTATCGCGTAAGTACCCATTTCGGAAAAAGTTACCGCGCTATACTTTCTTGCTGATGAGAAAGGTATATTCTTAATCGCAGTAAAAGTAGTTGTGGTTTGGTAGTGAGCGCGGAGCGCTGAAGAAGTTGCATTATTATCTGAGAACACGCTTTGAATA
>JAGCLN010000060.1 GCA_017646945.1 Clostridia bacterium
AAACTGCAGCTGAAACGAGAACTAAAAAGAACCTTAAAATAGCCCTATTTCTTCCACGGATACAGCCGAGCAAACCGCCAAAAATTGCACAAGCAACGAAAACGGCGATTATACCTAAAGTAATCTCGTGCATAATAACCCTCCAAATAGCGTTTTAACACGCAATTTAATAATACCACTTTTGTTTTATAATTGCAACATTATTGAAAACTTTATTAAATAATATAAAATACTGCTAAAAATATTCAATAATTATTCATAAACCATATAAACAACTCGTTAAAAAATAAAATTACGTAAAATTACTCAATAAAAGTTGACTGAAAAAACAAATTGTGCTAACATAATAGCAAGTCTTGTTGCAAAGGCGTTGACCGAAAAGTAGTACCTACAAACTTTTGAGCAAAGAGAACTGCCGTGTGGTGAAAGGCAGAGTCAAAATTGTAGCGAATTCGTTTTGGTAGCCACGTGCCGAAGTTTTTTTAAATGAGTAAGTTACGTCGGGTTCTCCCGTTATAGAGAAAGGGTGTTTTTGCACTTGAGGCCGTAAGGCGAATTGAGGTGGTACCACGGTAATATATCGTCCTCTACACGTTGATTATTGCGTGTAGATTTTTTATTTTTAGGAGGAACTATGGCAGAAGCGCAACTTTATACCGTTATTGCTCTTGGCGTTTACGCAGTTGCAATGGCTGTTATAGGGTTTATAAGTTACAATAAATCGAAAACGCTTGACGGATTCTTGATAGGCGGAAGAAAGATAGGCGCGTGGGCAACGGCGTTTGCTTACGGCACCGCTTACTTTTCGGCAGTTGTTTTCGTAGGATACGCAGGTCAGCACGGTTGGAATATCGGTATCGGCAGTATTTGGATAGGCGTTGGCAACGCAATACTCGGCTGTTTACTTTCTTGGGTGCTTCTTGCAAACCGCACGAGAAAAATGACGAGAGCGTTGGAAGCGAAAACGATGCCCGAATTCTTCGCTAAAAGATACGATTCTAAGGAAATGAAGATTTTTTCTGCAATTATAATCTTTATCTTCTTGCTTCCTTATTCCGCAGCGGTATATAAAGGTCTTGGCTCGTTGTTTAGCGCAATCTTCCCGTCGGTTGACGTTTGGGTGTGGATGCTCGTTATCGCCTGCCTTACCGCAGTTTACTTAGTAGTTGGCGGTTACGTTGCAACGGCTTATACCAACCTTGTTCAAGGCGTTATAATGCTCGTTGGCGTAATTTGTTTAGTAATTGTGGTGCTTTGCCACGGCAACGTTGGTGGAATTTCCGGTTTAATCGAAAATTTAGGCGCTATCAAAAACGACGGCGCTCAACTCACAAGCGTATTTGGTGGTTCATCGTTCAAATTCCTATGCGTAAACATAATGCTAACGAGTTTTGGCGCTTGGGGTTTACCGCAAATGGTAAGCAAGTTCTACGGCATTAAAGATACGGCGGCAATCAAAAGAGGAACTATTATTTCAACCGTATTTTGCTTAGTTATCGGCTGTGGCGCATACCTTATCGGTAGCACTTCAAGGCTTATCTTAGGCGGTGAACTTCCGTCCGGTGGGGTTGACGCGATTATTCCTACCTTACTTATCAAAGTATTAGGTGGCGGTAGTTTAGGAATATTGCTTTTAGCGGTAATAGTAATTTTACTCTTGTCGGCATCAATGTCAACGCTCGTTGCGGTGGTATTAACTTCCGCCTCGTCTATATCGGTTGACCTTATTCCTGCGATTTCTAAAAAAGAAATCGAACCCAAAAAGCAAATGCTTTTAACGAGAATACTTTGCTTAGTATTCGTAGCGTGCTCGTTTATCTTTGCGACGCAAAATATCCCCATAATCGTAAGTTTAATGTCGTTTTCTTGGGGTATCGTATCGGGAGCCTTTATGGGCCCGTACATTTGGGGGCTTTTCTCTAAAAAAGTTACCAAATGGGGCGCTTTCGCAGGTATGATTTCGGGCGTATTAGTAGTTGCAATCGGTTCGCTTATCTTGTCACTCACTTCCGACTTAGGCTTTACCGCAGCGGCTCAAAAATCACCTGAAATGGGCGTTATTGCTATGGCTGTTTCAATGGTGGTAGTTCCAATCGTTAGCACATTCACCAAAAAGCCAAGCCCTGAAAACGTATCGCAAATTTTTAATTGCTACGAAGAAAAATAAAAGTCAGGTTAAACATTATGGAAAAGAGATATTATCAAAAAGAAATTGAAACAATGGCGGTTGAAGATATTAAAAAACTTCAATCTGAAAAACTCGTAAAACAAGTAAAACACGTTTATGAAAACGTTGAATATTATAGAAATTTAATGGATAAAAAGGGCGTTAAACCCGAAGATATCAAAGGCATTGAAGATTTACACAAACTTCCCTTCTTAACAAAAGCCGACCTTCGTGACGCGTATCCCTACGGTTTACTCGCAAAACAGCTTAAAGATTGCGTTAGAATCCACTCGACTTCCGGAACAACCGGTAAAAGAGTAGTTGCTTTCTACACTCAGCACGACGTTGACCTTTGGGAAGACTGTTGCGCCCGCGCAATCGTTGCTGCAGGCGGAACTAGTGAAGACGTTTGCCAAGTTGCTTACGGCTACGGCTTATTCACAGGCGGTTCGGGTCTTCACGGCGGTTCGCACAAAGTAGGTTGTTTAACCCTTCCTATGTCTTCT
>JAGCLN010000061.1 GCA_017646945.1 Clostridia bacterium
ATAAAAGCAGTATGGGGCTTTAACGGCACGGAAATACCGGGCGCAGTATATCTTGCAGCAGTACTCGCAGGACACGCTCAAAAAGGCTTGCCCGCATTTGGTATTTACGGACACGACGTTCAAGATTTAGACGATACTACTATCCCTGCTGACGTTCAAGAAAAGATTTTACGCTTTGGTCGCGCTGCTGTTGCCGCTGCTACTATGCGTGGTAAATCTTATCTTCAAATCGGCTCTATTTGTATGGGTATTGCAGGTTCTATTATCGACAACGACTTTATTGAAGATTATCTTGGTATGCGCGTTGAATCGGTTGACGAAGTTGAAATCATTAGAAGAATGACTGAAGGTATTTACGACGAAAAGGAATACCAAAAAGCGCTTAAATGGATTAAAGAAAAATGCAATTCTGACTTTGATAAGAACCCTAAAGAACTTCAAAGAACGCCTGAACAAAAGGAAAAAGACTGGGAATTCACCGCTAAAATGGCTTGTATCATTAAAGACCTTTTCAATGGTAACCCAAATCTTCCAGAAGGCGCTGAAGAAGAAATGGTTGGTCACAACGCTATAGTTGGTGGTTTCCAAGGTCAAAGACAATGGACTGACTTCTATCCTAACTGTGACTTCCCTGAATCTATTCTTAACTCGTCGTTCGACTGGAACGGTGCGAGAGAGCCTTATATTTTAGCAACTGAAAACGATACGCTTAACGGTATCACGATGTTGTTTGGTAAACTTTTAACGGGCACTGCGCAAATCTTTGCCGACGTTAGAACTTACTGGTCACCCGAAGCGGTTAAACGCGTAACCGATTACGACCTTCAAGGCAAAGCAAAAGAAGCTGACGGTATTATTCACCTTATCAACTCTGGTGCTGCGTGCGTTGACGCTTGCGGTGAAGTTAAAGACGAAAACGGCAATAACGTTATGAAGAAATGGTGGGATATGAAGCAAGAAGATATTGACGCTTGCATGAAAGCAACCACTTGGCCGTATGCTGACCTTGGTTACTTCCGTGGCGGTGGCTACTCTTCAAGATTCTTAACTCGCGCTGAAATGCCTGTTACTATGATGCGTCTTAACATGGTTAAGGGTTTAGTTCCAGTTATGCAACTTGCTGAAGGTTGGACGGTATATCTTCCAGACGAAGTTTCTCATATTCTTTGGAAGCGTACCGACTATACTTGGCCTTGTACTTGGTTTGCACCACGCCTTACCGGTAAGGGTGCGTTCAAGTCCGCTTACGACGTTATGAACAACTGGGGTGCTAACCACGGCGCAATTTCTTACGGTCACATCGGTGCTGATATTATCACGCTTTGCTCAATGCTTAGAATCCCCGTATGTATGCACAACGTTGACGAAGATAAGATTTATCGCCCTGCATGCTGGAACGCATTTGGCATGGATAAAGAAGTTCAAGACTACAATGCTTGCAAGACTTACGGTCCTTTATTCAAAAAATAATAAATTTAAGCCAAAGGCAATTGCCTTTGGCTTTTTTATTGCTAAAAATTAAGTTTAGCGTTATAATATAGATATGTATAACTTTTTTATTGAAAACGACGGAATTTGTCAAGACGGATACAAAATTATTGGTAAAGACTATAACCATATTAAAAACGTTCTTCGTATGAAAACGGGCGAAGATTTACTCGTTACGCACGACGGTAAAAGTGACCTTTGCTGTATTACTGAAATAACTGAAAGCGAAGTTATAGTTAAGATTATTAAACCCGACTACCAAGCAACGGAACTTCCTATTCAAGTTACCCTTTTTCAAGGGATTGCAAAAGGCGA
>JAGCLN010000062.1 GCA_017646945.1 Clostridia bacterium
GCCATGCGTCTTCAACGGCGCTACTAGATAAGGTTTTAAGCGGTTCAACGTCAACCGCATCGTAATCGTATAAAGCAAAATAATTAGAGCGTGGATGAGTTGCGCACGCCACCCCACCGTTTTTGTGGATATGGTCGATTGCCGTTTTTAAATAATTATCAATCTCGCTATTAGAATATAGGCTTTTCGTAAACTCGGTAGTGTAACCACTCTTATCAATGCCGATTGCTAAAATATGGTAGGCGTTATGCCCAACGAGTTTATTTTCTTCAACCCAGTTAAACGGATGATATTCCTGCCCGTCTAAAAATAAAACCTTATCGTCACTATACTTTTCAGCGTTCAGTTTACCGCCGTACGGCGAAGTGTGTTTGATTGCAATAGAACAAATATCAAAACCCTTATATCGCATCATTGCATTGATTGTTCCGGGGTGAGAATCACAACCGAACCAGTCGAGAGAGTGCATATGGATTGCAAGTTTATAATTGTTCTTTTTAGCAAGCGACTTTTTAGTTTTTGGGGCCACTTCACTCTCGCCGTTTTTAAAACGAGCAAAATAGCAAAGCAGGTTTTGAAGATACTTCTTCCAAAAACTTAAACACCTATTAGCGTTTTCATCTAAAACTTCGGGGAAAAGTATCCCGTTTAAAAAGTACATACCCTTGCCGTAGTTTACCTTGGCAACGAGCGCGCCGTCACGCACGGCAGGGTCCATATACGAACCTATTATATCCCACTTATCGTTTAGTAAATAACAAGAAAGAGCGGAAGTTTGAACCTCTTCCGTGCTATCTTCATCGGCGGGCTTGCCTTGGTAGAAAGAGTTTACCTTTATCTTCCAGCCTATCATTTCATCGGGGGTTATAAGGTTTGGCGTACTAAACAATCTTTCGCCCTTTTCTTCCACCCACGGCATCATATAATTTTTGTATAAGGAATTATCGCCCGAAAGCATCGGCAAACAACCGCCTATCGTTACCGCGTGGCGATAGATAAGTTGAGTATACCCTACGCTACTTGGCAAAAAGTAAGGGGCGTAACGCTTATAGTCTTGCGCCATAAACAATAAAATACCGCCCTTTTCCACCCAAGCGTTTATATACTCTTCATCATTTTCGATAAAATCGTTAAAGCCGTTTTGCTCAATCAACGCTATATCGAAATTTTCTAAATAATTTTTCTTTTTAAAATTTATCTCGCTAATTTCATAGCCTTGCTCTTTTACGAATTCTATGAATTCGTAGGCAGGGCGAAACCAGTGTTTAAAATAACCTATCTTCATTCTATATTAATTTTACTAATTGTTCTTCAAAAGTGGGCAGAGGAAGTTTCTCACTCGATATATATTCAAGCAAAAGTTGTTCGCCCTCGGTTCCTTTAAACTGCATATAATGAACCCTTGCCGTCAAGCGTATCCAAGATTCAGGCTCAACGCTATCGCCTTCGTTTAAAGCGCAAAGATGACCTATAGTTTGAATATCATCCATACAGCAAGTAAGCGCGGGGCGAGCGCCGAAGAAAGTGTTTGGCGGAAGTTCATCGGAAAAAAGCGCAACGCACTCAAAAGTTACTATTTTATTGCGGTAGCGTTCAACTTGCTCGAAACTATCAACGTAAAAATCACCAAAGTAAGCGTTTTCAACCGTTATTTCTTCCCCGTCTACACTAAAAGGAAGTTCCGATGCAAGGCTTATTTGCGCACCGAGAACGTCTAGCGGAATAATCTCTAACGACGGGTTTACCATTTTCAAACTCTTTTTTATGGTCGCCGTGTTTTCAGAATAATCGCAACGGTTAACGATAGCAACGTCACTACCCTTTACCATATCTACCATTATTTGACGAAGGGCGGAAAAATACGACTTGAAAGTACTGCCGTCAATTACGCAAATAGTTTGTTGAACGTCAAAATACGGCGGATACTTAAATTCGCCACTATCCCAAGTTTCGTTTCTCTCTATAAATATTACGTGCGGTTTGTGTTTCCTTACCGCTTCGTTTAAGTTTTTATCCGTCCAAGTATCCTTGTTAAAATACTCGTAACTAATATTAAGCGGGGAAAGTTCTTCTTCGGTAAACTCTTCAACGCCGTCTTCTTGCGCGAGTATTAAAACCTTTCCTAAATCGCCAAAATCGCCCCTTACGAGCGAATCTTTGATAAAGTAGGACTTTCCGCTTTCAAGCACGCCCCTAACGGTTATAACGGGTATTCCTGCCATAATAATTACTCAAATAATCCCTTTAAATTTTCTTTGTTTAAACGGCTACCTATAACGCATATCTTACCCGTTATATCTGCCGAGCCGTCTCTTACTTCAACGCTTGACGGAACGTAGTCGAAATGAAGCCAACCACTATCCCCCTTAACAACGCCTTTCGCCCTTAACACTTCACCGTAACTACCGCTATCTAACTTTGATAAAATCAATTCAAGCACTATTTTAGAAAAACTCTGTGGGGTTTGAAGTGAAAAACTATCAAAAACTTCGTCAGCGTGGTGATGATGACAATTGCAATTCGGGTCGTGACACTCGTGGCCGTGGTGTTCGTGGCGAGAGTGGTGGTGGTCGTGCCCGCAATCACAATGCTCGTGGCCGTGGTGTTCGTGGTGTTCGTGGTGATGGTCGTGCCCGCAATCACAATGCTCGTGGCCGTGGTGAGAGTGGCGATGACCGTGAGCGCCTGCCGGAGAATTTTTTAGCGCGTTTATAATTATTTCCATAAGCGTAGCGCCGTCTTCTAAATTTTCAAGCAAGAACTTGGGGTCAAGGTCTTTAACGGGGGTTGTTATTATAGTTGCGGTGGGGTTATACTGCTTTATATATTCGCAAACTTCGATTATCTTTTTTTCGTTAAAGCCTTCAGCTTTGCTTATTAAAATAGTGTTTGCGGTGGAAATTTGGTCTATATAAAACTCGCCGTAGTTTTTGGCGTATAACTTAACCTTATTGCCGTCAACAACCGTGCAAAGAACGTTAATTTTTAGGCGGTCGCTTGCGCCTTTTACGGCGGAAACTACTTCTGAAAGTTTACCAACGCCAGACGGTTCTATAATAATTCTATCAAGGTTATAAGTAGAAATAAGTTCGCCGAGCGCATCCTTAAAATTGCCTGTTAACGAACAACAAATGCAACCGGAATTTATCTCTTTAACTGAAACACCGGTATCTTTTAAGAAAGCGCCGTCTATACCGATTTCACCAAACTCGTTTTCGATAAGGGCTACTTTTTCTTTTGCAAAAACATTTTCATACAGTTTTTTGATAAGCGTGGTTTTGCCCGCGCCTAAAAAACCCGAAATAACGTCAACTTTAATCATAAAATCTCCTTTTAATAATTCTAACCCACAATGATAAAAAACACAATAGTTAAATAAAAAATTGTCGCTAAAATAAGCGACAATTTTTTACCTTTTATACTGATGGCGACCAGTCAACGTCATCTTCAACGTAGATTGCTATAAATACGTCACCGTCATAGCTTGCAAATTCCCAAACGTGATTTCTATCGTACTCTATTCCGTTATACTCAAAACCAACGAGTTTCTTTCCGCTTGGGGGAACGGGTAACGAATTCATTGTGGAAAGGGCGTAACCGTATTCGATAACCGCGGTTGAATTGCCCGTACCTTCGCCAACGTCTATATTTATGGTAAAGGATATATAGTCTTCGTACATACACTTGAACGGCGTTCCATCATAGTCTACTATTAAGAAAATATCATCAAGCGAATATGCCGTGCCTTTGTAGTAATAACCTACGAGTTTTTTGCCCTTAGGCGCGGTAGGTGCTTTGCTAACGTACCTAAAACTCTTTGCTAAGGTAAAGGTTACGCGAGTGCTTCCGCCACCGCCGTTAAGGTTAAGGTTAACTTCTATATCAACTTTATTATAAGTTACGCTCGGCGTTAAGGTGATATTAGATTTAAGCGACCAAGTGCCACTAACTTCCATTTCACTATCGCCGTTAAGCCATTTAACTGAAATAAGGTTGTTCCTTGCAGACAAGGTGTAAAGTTCATATTCTTCGCCAAAGGTTACTTCTTGGACGCTACCTACCATATTTCCGTCTTTATCAAGCATTGAATAATCCGCTTTGATAGAAGAAAGGTCGTAGGTAATTCTATAAGTCGCAGGAGCCCAAACGGCGTATAAAACAGCGTTATCGGGAATATCCCAAACAAGCGTTCCACCTATATATTCCGTTTGATTAACTCTTTCAAGCGACCAACCGAGAAGAACGTAACCGCTCTTTTTAATCATTGAGCCATCGGGAAGAACGGTAGAATTGTTAGGAAGAATAACTTCGCTATTATACGTATAGAAGGTGGTGAAAACGGTAGATAAACCGTTTTTATAGATAACAGCGTAGGTGTTTGCCGTTAAAACGCTTTCTATTTCAGTATTTTCTTCAAGGGCGAAAATTTCTTCGTTTGAAAGTTCCCAAACGGCGCTATATCCGGGCAACGTGTTGGGGATAGGTATGCCGGCTTCGGCATTTTCCCTTAACTCGTCAAGTAAGAAAGTTTCAACCTTGCCGTCACAATGAACGAAGTTAACGTAAACGTCACTTGCGTATCTTGCAACTAAATCTTCGTTTCGAGCGTACGCCCAAACGATAGTGCCAGAGTAAGACGAAACTAATTCGCCCGTGGTTTTTATCTTCCAACCGATAAACTTAAATCCTTGTTGCGGAGTGGGAACGGGAATTACGCTCTCTCTCCCGTAAGTTACGGTAACGGTGGTTTCGCCGTCTAACGTTCCGCCGTTAGCGTCAAGCGTAAGCGTGTACTGTTTAGGTGTGTATCTCGCTCTAAGTTGAACTGAACTCTTATTATCGGCAGGATAATAGTTGAAGTTATCGCCTATCGGCTCACCGCCCACCGTCCAACAATCAAAGATAAAGCCTTCCTTTTCGGGAATAACAGCCTTAATATCCGCAGTAGAATCGCCGTAAGTAATTATTCCGCTATCTTCGTCAAGCGTTCCGCCGTTAGAGTCAAACACGAACTGAACTTGCTCGGGGACAAACACCGCTATAAGTTCAGGGTTTTCTATCTCGTAAATCCAAAGGTTAGAATTGAGAACGGTAACGCCGTCAAACGACCAACCGATGAATTTAAATCCAGCTTTTTTAAGAACGGGGAATTCTATCGTGCGGTCGTACTTTGCGGTCAATATCGTTTCGGTAAGAGTTTCATCGCCACCAACGAGTTTACCGCCGTTAAAGTTGAATTTTACTTGGTAAGTCGTTCTATCCCAGCCCGCTTTAATAACAACGTCACCCACGTCAAGATCCCAAACATCAGTTGAAACGGGCTCTTCACCGTAGTACCAACCGCTAAACTCGTAGCCTTCTCTCGTAGGCGTTGGGAAGGTAACGGAATTACCATAGGTAGCCGAAGCCTTCTTTTTACTTACCACAGAACCGTCGTTCTCAACGTAAGTACCGCCGTTAAAATCAAGTAAAACGCCGTAAGTTTTTGCAGACCAAGTAGCGTTTAAAGTGATTGCTTCTTTTTCAATCATAAAGGGCTTTAAGTTAACGTACGCCCCATCGCAATACCAACCGGTAAAGTTATAGCCTTCTTTAACGGGCGTGGGAATAGTTAAATCTTCCCAAAGGTCCGCAACGATAGTAGTTGAGCCGGAAATCGTTCCACCGTTAAGATTAAGCGTGATATTAACTTGTTCAATCTTATTTGAGCCGTTATCGTTTTTACAAGCCGAAAAACAAACCGCCGTTAAGATACACGCCAAAAGGCACAATAACTTCTTCATATACTCTCCTTAACAAAGTATCTTATAATATATTTTAACTTATAAGTTAAATCTTGTCAACCATAGAATATAATGTGCAAATTTTACGATATTAAAGCAATTAAAATTTTAGTTGCTTGGATATTTTATGATTTAATTTAACTGAGCTTTAAGCAGTTGCAAGCATAAGTAGGTTCGGCGAAAATCTCGTTGGGCGCAATTAACCTTGTTGGTTGTTGGGGTCGTAACTTGGTGACAGTAAACGACCTTGTGCGCCAAAAAAACTGATTAGAACTCGTTTTAAGCCGTTAGAAACAATCAAGACAAGGCTCGACAAGACGGGGCGATTACGATAGACCTTTGTGGTCATCGTAAATGCAACGGCTTGGCAGTAACGC
>JAGCLN010000063.1 GCA_017646945.1 Clostridia bacterium
ATTATACTAAACTTAAAAATATTATAAAAAGATAAAAACACTATTGCCTTCATCGTAACAATATGAAAATTTTGATAAAATTTACATTATTTTAGTTGTTTTTTAGCAAAAATATGGTATCATTATTATATAAATAATTGTTTTAGAAATGCCATATGACTAATATTATCAATCTTAAAACTCCAAATGCTCTTTTAGACGTTAGTTTTTATTTGCACGAACAACAATGGATTATTCCGCCTATGGTATACCCACCGCACGTTGCGGATAGTTTGGAGTTTTATATTTTAATAGACGGTAACTCATCGTTTTCCGTTGAGAACAACTTATATAAACTCTCTATCGGCGATATTATTGTTGCCAAACCTAACCAAGTGCATAACTGCATACTAAACAGCACTTCCGTTCACAAACATTTGTGTTTCTGGTTTAACCCAAGTTCAAGTTTTATTTTCGATAAATTTTTAAACATTAAGTCTAACCTTATCTCACCCCCAACGGACGAAAAGGAACGCCTCTTAGATATTTATACCGAACTTAGAATCGCATCTGAAAACGGTGACGAGTTTAAACAATACTCGCTAATCATTTCTATGATAGAAATTATTAGAAGATATGCAGACGTGGACAGCCCCGAACAAACCGCTCCCCCCGTCCTTAAAGAAATTTTAGACGACCTTAACTCGTCGTTTAAAGAAATCAATTCTTTATCTTACTTTACAACCAAATACTCAATGAGCCCAAGCACACTCAACAGGCTTTTTAAAGAACACCTTAACACTTCGCCTAAACTCTACCTTGAAACTAAGAGACTTGCGTATGCAAGAATACTTTTAAAGCGAGGAAAAAGCGTTCTTGAAGCGTGCATGGAAGCAGGCTTTCCCGATTACTCTAACTTTATTCGCACCTTTAAAAAGCGTTTTAAAGTAACACCTAATCAATATAAGAATAACGAAGAATAAAAAACACCACCGATTGCTCGGTGGTGTTTAATTTTATTTTAGGAAAGTAAAATATCAATATCTAAGATTTGGCAGAATTCTTTTAAGAGTTTTAAGTTATCGCCGTAAGAAATGATATAGTGTTGACCCATAACGTTTTGAGTAAAGTGAATAACGTTTGCCATTTCAACTTTCAAACTAGGAAGTTGGGGCGCGGGCTTATCCCAACCGCATTCTTCCCAACTTTCAGGCGTAACGCCGTTACCCTTTACCATATGCATAACGTATTTACCGTTTTCGGTAGTGAGCCTGCACATTGTAAGTTCGCCCGTTTTTACCTTAGAAACGTTAAGTAAACCTTGAGAAAGTTCGCCGAACGCCGCGGGTAAAATAGTGGTTTCACCATCAACGATTTCACTTGGAACGTAGTCGGGAACGCCGGCTAAAACACCGTCGGTAAAATATTCGTAGAATTCAAGGTATGCGCCGATTTGACCGGTAAGCATATTTACAACCGCTTGAGTAACGTTGCCCATAGCATCGTTTTCAGGAATAGTTAACACCCCGTCTTCCGCAAGTAAAGTAAAGATAGGCGCAGGGGGAAAACCTAAAAGTTTCTTAAACCCATCAACCTCCTTTAACGAAACGGCTAAGTATTTTCTTTCGTTTATGATTTGCTTG
>JAGCLN010000064.1 GCA_017646945.1 Clostridia bacterium
CAACGTATTCGTCATAGTCGATATTGCAAATAATTGCTTGAAGACCTTCTTCGGTGTCGCCAACGGGGGCTGGGATTTCTTCAATAACAGTTTCAAGTAATGAAGACATATCGGTAGTTTGTTTATTAAGGTCGGTAGTAGCCCAGCCTTGGCGAGCAGATGCGTAAACCGTTTTAAAATCGAGTTGGTCGTCGTTAGCGCCAAGTTCGATAAAGAGTTCGATAACGCTATCCATAGTCTTATCAAGGTCACCGCCTTTATCAACCTTGTTTATAACCACGATAGGCTTTTTATTAAGCGATAAAGCCTTCTTTAAAACGTATCTCGTTTGGGGCATACAGCCTTCAACCGCATCAACTAACAAAATAACGCCGTCTACCATAGAAAGTATGCGTTCAACTTCACCGCCAAAGTCGGCGTGGCCGGGCGTGTCGATAATATTGATTTTAACGCCTTGATAATTAACCGCGGTGTTTTTTGCTAAAATGGTAATTCCGCGTTCGCGCTCTAAATCGTTACTATCCATAACTCTATCTTGAACGACTTCGTTACTTCTAAAAATACCGTTTTGTTTCAAAAGAACGTCAACGAGCGTGGTTTTGCCGTGGTCAACGTGGGCTATAATCGCTATGTTTCTAATATCTTGTCTAATACTCATAGAATAAGTTTATTCTTTTAAAAAAGTTTTGTCAATTATATTGACTGCCGATAATAAAAGTTATACAATTTATTCTATGATAAACGCAATTATTGAAACTTTAAATAAAAATTATTTAAAATACGTTTGCATAATCGAAAATCTTAAAAGCGAAGATAAAGAAATTTTATACCTTTCTTCGTCTTGCGTTGCTTTTAAAATCTTGCCGTCAGGCATAATAATGCTTGCGGGAATTAGCGATTATGAAAACGCCGTTAATTCGGTTATAAATTTGAGCGGAACGTTTTTCACGCCGGACGGTGAAATTAAAGACCTTTTAACAAAGAAAAAGGGGTTAAAAACTTATCCTTGTAAGCAATACCTTTACGGTAGGCAAGTCGTAGAGCCTATGGATATTGAAATAAAAAGGTTGACCCCCACAAAAGAAAACGTTAAATTCGTTTGTGAAAATTACTCTTTGGGCTATACCGAATCTCAGGTTTATCACGTTTTAAAAGATAGGCTTTTGCTCGGTGGATATAAAAACGGTAAGATTTGCGGTTTCGTTGGTATGCACGAAGAACTTTCAGTAGGCCTGCTTGAAGTTTTAAAAGATTTTAAACGTCAAGGTATCGGTTCATACTTACTCAAAACTTGCGTAAATTATTTTTTAGATAACTCTCTCGTTCCCTTTTGCCACGTTCGTAGCGAAAACATAGCGTCTATAGAACTTCATAAAAAATTAAACTGCAAGCCGTATGAATACGACGTGTATTGGTTTTAAAGTTTTTTTAAAATATTTCACAAACGTAGTGTTAAATGCTTGATTTAAATCAAGTAATTTGGTACAATTAAGTTAATTAAATATTAAAGCCGTTAAAACTTGCAGGTTATACTGTAAGCGTAGGCAATCTGGAGAATCCCGTAACTCGGGTACCGAAGGTGCAAGCGCTATTATATAGCGTGAAACTCTCAGGTCAAAGGACAGACTTATCTTTATATAATAATAGATTGTTTTGTTCGGGTTATGGTTTTTCATAGCCCGATTGTTTATTTTCGGCATAAGGAGTTTTTATGCAAAAAATTTATGATGCTCTTAACTGGATAGACTCTAATATTTTATGGGGTATACCTATGCTCGTGCTCATTATTGCGTGCGGTGTATTCTTAACTATTAGAAAAAAGGCTTTCCAACTTTCAAAGTTTAAGTACGCTATGAGTCAAACGATGGGTCGTTCAATCCGTCAAATGAAGGGTGAAAAATTAACTCTTGATAACGACAAGGCTATTTCACCGTTCGAAGCGTTCTCAACCGCAATTTCAGGTACCGTTGGTACGGGTAACATTGTCGGCGTAACTACCGCTATTATTTCAGGTGGTCCCGGTGCTGTGTTCTGGATGTGGGTTTCTGCTTTCTTCGGTATGATTACTAAGTTTGCTGAAATTACGCTCAGCTTATTCTTTAGAAAGAAAGATGAAAAAGGCGAATATATCGGCGGACCTATGTTCTATATCGAAAAGGGTTTAGGTCAAAAATGGCTCGCAATCGTATTTGCAGTATTTACTATGCTTGCCGCTATCGGTATGAGTTCAGTTCAAGCGAACACTATTCAAAATAACTGGAATTCAACTTTCTCTATTCCCACTTGGGTAACTGCAATCGTTATTGCATTGTTCACCGCGCTCGTTGTTCTTGGCGGTATTAAGAGAATCGGTTCAGTAGCGTCAATGCTCGTTCCCTTTATGGCAATCTTATTTATATCTTTTGCGTTAATCGTTATCGTTTGTAACCTTGACCGAGTTCCCACAGTATTTAGTTGGATTTTTAGAGATATTTTTGCCACCGATTCATTATTTGGCGGTTTCATGGGTTACGGCATTATGCAATCTATGCGTTACGGTTTTGCTCGTGGTGTATTCAGTAACGAAGCGGGCTTAGGTTCTTCGCCTATCGCTCACGCAACTTCTTCAGAAGTTGAACCTGTTAGACAAGGTCTTTGGGGTATCTTCGAAGTATTCTTCGATACTTTCATTATTTGTACTTTAACCGCGCTTTTCGTTCTTACCGCAGGTCTTGGCGGTACTGATGGTGCTACCGTTGCATTAAATTCTTTCTGCGCACTCGGCGGCTGGTTTGGTGTCGTTTGCAAATACAGTTTCTCTATTATTTTACCGCTCTTTGCTTTCACTACTATCCTTGCTTGGGCAGTTTACGGCGCAAAGGCTTGCAAGTATATTTTCAAGGGCAAATTTAGCGAACTCGTATTCAACGTATTCTATATCATTATGATTGTTGCTATGGCGCTTCTTACCTTCTTTGCAGGTGAGAACTTAGGTTCTGATTTCGTATGGCTTATCTCTGATATGACTAACGCGTTAATGGCAATTCCCAACCTTATTGCGCTTATCTTACTCTCTGGTTTACTTATCAAGATTACCAAGAACTATTTTGCAAGAAGAAACGGGGAAGACGTTGTTCCTATGCTTTCAGCATACGAAGATATCAATACTGAACTTACTGAAAAAATTAAAGGTATGAAGATTGAATAATCTTAAAACTTAGTACTTTCGCCCCTAAAAATGGGGCGGAAGTATTTTTTTATAAAAAACTTTAAAAAACCACTAAAAAACGCTTGCAAATATTTCGCCTTTATGCTACTATATTTAAGCAATCGCAAGATTACAAGCAACCAACGTAACGTTCGTTGCGCTTCGTTTTTTACGATAAACCCGTAAATTTAGTTGACAAATTAAATTGTTTATATTATTATAAACGGGTATTTAATCGGGGTGTGGCGCAGTTGGCTAGCGCGCGTGGTTTGGGACCATGAGGTCGGGAGTTCGAGTCTCTTCACCCCGACCATTAAAATAGGGGCCTTTAGCTCAGTCGGTTAGAGCGGTCGGCTCATAACCGATTGGTCCGGGGTTCGAGTCCCTGAAGGCC
>JAGCLN010000065.1 GCA_017646945.1 Clostridia bacterium
ATAGCAAGGTCGTAAACCCATTCGTTATACTCGTCTGCTTCGCCGTTCTTATACGCTTCTAAGCCTTTATCGAATTCGGAATAGTGGCGAATAATAGTATCGTCAAAGTTAAAAGAGAAACCTGCTTTGGGTTCGTATTTAGCAAAGAGCCATCTAATCATATCGGGCTCGTAAACTTTTAACACGGTTGCAGGGGTAATATTGTTACCGGTTGACGAGTGCATATCGCCAAGACCTGCGATTGAAAGCCAACCGTAGCCCTGGAAAAGCGGGGGTTCAACGCCTAAAACCTTTCTTGCGATATCGCTTGCTACTACGAAACTACCGCTTGCAGCAGCGTGGTCGATACCACCCGGTTCAAAGTCAACGCCTTCGTATCCCCAACGCATAGGCCAGTCAACTTTCCAAACGAGTTTAATCATATGGTAATCTCTAACCTTAACGGTGTGAGTTGCGCCACACTTACAAGTAAAGGTGAGTTCTTCACCATCTTCAGTAGAAGATAATACCTTAGTGGTATCTTTACCGCAAGTTGAACAGTAAACGTTTAAAGGATAATAGTTTTCACGCTCACCTTCATCGCTGTCTTGAGTTTTATATTCCATCAAAACGTCGTAGATTTCTTTTCTTTTCTTGATAGCATTGATAATACCTTCAACGTAATCTCCGTTCATGTATTTTTTTGCTTGATAACGATAATCAACGTCAATACCGAGTTCTTCTAAGGAAACTTCAAACTCTTTTTCGTTATGCTCAGCATACGATGAGTGAGTGCCGTACGGATCGGGAATAAGTGCGTAAGGCATACCTAAATACTTATCAAAATCGGGGCAAATAGGCGCTACGTTTGAAGGAACTTTTCTAAGTCTATCAAACTCATCCCACGAAAATAATAGCCTTGCTTTTTTACCCATTTTGCGAAGCGCTTTTACTACGTAATAACTTGTAGCAACGTCTCTAAAATTACCTATATGAACAGAGCCTGACGGACTAATACCCGCAGCGCATACGTATTCTTCTTTGTTGGGGTTTCTACCTATAACGTCTAATGCTAATTTTTCAGCCCAATGCATACTAAACCTTCCTTTTTAGCCAGTTTTCAAAATTTTTAATAATATAATCGGCAACTTCGTTTGGGGTTTTGCCGTTAGTATCAACTACTAAATCGTAGTTGTTCATATCCATAATGTCTACGTTATAAAGAGTGTTGTATCTTAAAATTTCACTCTCTCTACGCTTTTTAAGTTCGGCGATTGCCGTATCCACGTCTTTATAAGATTCATCGCTTCGGCTTGCGTTCATTATGCGCTCGGCGGAAGTTTTTATATCCACTTGCATATAGATTGAAAAACTTGACGGAACGAAGTGCCAAGCCATACGGGAATCGAATAAAAATTTTCCGCTTTTTTCTTCGTAACTTTTAAGCTTATCATCAACGATTTTATCGTATTTTGGATGTTGCTCGATATACCTATTAAAGTCTGCAACCGTCATTTGATGTTCTTCGGCCATCTTTCTCATAATTTTGCCGATTGAAACCTTTTCAAATCCGTACTTTTCAGTTAAAATCTCGC
>JAGCLN010000066.1 GCA_017646945.1 Clostridia bacterium
GATATTTCGACCAGAGTAGTTTACTATATGGCAGTGGCTATGTCTAAGAGAGTCGATAATCTGACCGTTAACGCGGTAAACGTCAATATGAATCCCACGGCTGTGGCGCAGTATAAAACGACCTCTCTTACCGAGATCGATTCGGGAAATATAATAATTTCCTACGACTCCAAGGCAGAGAATACCGGAGTTAACAATTCAAGATACAGAATAGTGAGAGCAGAGAATTTCTGGCGCGCGTGGTCGGATAACAGAGTTTATTCCTACGACGGTGAGTATCAGATGATGTCATATATCATGTCTCTTACCCTCGTTGACCGTCCTGCAGCCTACTTCGTGACCGATCACGAGGAGACCTACTACGACGTAAGCAACCCCGAAAACCCCATGAACAGAGAAACGGGCGTTTTCGTGGACCTTCTTCACGACAGAGGCTTTGAGGTAAAGAATCTCTCCATCTCCGAGCTTGTAAAGAATGCCGAAGTCCTTGTTGGTTACGATTTTTTAATATATACAAACGAGAGTTTTGGAAGTTTAATATTAAACCCAGTTTGCTTGTTTTTATTTGGTTTTGATAGGTAGTTAACCTTTCTAAGTTTTCCGCCACCGCCGTAGCGTTTTAAATCGGAATTAAATTTTATCTTATACTCGCCACTTTGCGCTTTAACAAAATAATTTTGCTCTTTACCGCTCATATTTATAACGGCGATAAGTTCATTACCCTTATCGTCACGACGAATAAAGGAATAAACGTTATCAAACTTTAAGTCCGCATCTATCCAAGAAAAACCGTTCCAGTCGTTATCCACCGAGTAAAGTTCAGGGTTGTTTTTATAAAAAGCGTTAAGTTCTTTATAAAAAACGCTGAGTTTATCGTGCATTGGGTATTGTTTTAGGAAAAATTCAACGCCTTCTTTATAATCCCACTCTTTAAACTGACCGAACTCTTGACCCATAAAGGTAAGTTTTTTGCCAGGGTGAGCCATCATATATCCCATAAGTGCACGATTGCCTGCGAATTTATCTTCGTAACTTCCCGGCATTCTATCGAGTATAGACTTTTTACCGTGAACTACTTCATCGTGCGATAGCGGTAAAACGAAATTTTCGCTAAACGCGTAAGTTAAAGAGAAAGTGAGTTTATTATGCTCGTAATTTCTAAACAACGGGTCGGTTGACATATACGATAAACTATCGTTCATCCAACCCATATTCGACTTTATGTTAAACCCAAGCCCACCTTCGTGATCGGGGCCCGTTACCTTTATGTTTGCAGTAGATTCTTCCGCAATCATAAGCGCGTGTGGAAACCTACTGAAAATTTCCTTGTTAAGTTTATGGAAAAACGCTATCGCTTCAAGGTTTTTATTCTCGCCGTAAGCGTTAGGCACCCACTCGCCCGGCTTTTTATCGTAATCAAGATAAAGCATAGCGGCAACCGCATCAACACGAAGCCCGTCAACGTGGAATTTATCGAACAAGAACACGGCGTTTGAAACTAAGAAACTTTGAACTTCATCTCTGCCAACGTCAAAATACCTTGTTCCCCAAACTTCGTTCTCTTGGCGGTCTTTACCCTGATATTCGTATAAAGGCTTGCCGTCAAACTCGTATAGACCGTGCGCGTCTTTGGGAAAATGCGCCGGCACCCAGTCAACTATAACGCCTATTCCATGCTTATGGAAAGCGTTTACCAAAGCCATAAAGTCCTTAGGCGTTCCAAAGCGTGAAGTAATTGCATAATAACCGCTTACTTGGTAACCCCAAGACCCATCGAAAGGATATTCCGAAACGGGCATAAACTCAACGTGGGTGTAACCCATCTTTTTAACGTAGGGAACTAACTCTTTAGCAAGGTCTAAATAAGTGTAATAATCGCCGCTATCTTTTCGCTTCCAAGACGCAAGGTTTACTTCGTATACGTTGATTGGCGATTTTAAATGGTTTTTGGTTGCTATTGACGATAAATACTCCCCGTCAGTCCACCTAAAACCGTTAAGGTTATATACTTTAGACGCCGTTTGCGGTGGCGTTTCAAAATGAAATGCAAACGGGTCTGCTTTCAAAATAACCTTTCCGCTTTCAGTAGTGATAGCGTATTTATACGCATCGTACTCTTTTACGTTAGGAATGAAAGTTTCGTATATACCGGAAGAAATTTTTTGCATAGGATTCAACTCGGCGTTCCAGCTGTTAAAACCGCCCACAACCGATACCGACTTAGCGTTTGGCGCCCACACTCTAAAAGTAACGCCAAAAACACCTTCTCTCTTTTCAAAATGCGCACCGAGAAGGTCGTACGAGTTATAGTTAGTTCCTTGATGGAATAAATAACACGGTAAATCGGTTTTCATCTGCGAAAAATACTCCTTTTAATTAATTATAATATAAATAATTAAATTTTTCAATACGAATACAATTATTTTTAAGTGTTTTTTGACATTTTTTAGCAAAAAACAAACGGCAAGCACAACTTTGCTTTGCCGTTTAATCGCTATTAAAAAAACATTATATCTTACTGACTTCTAAATGCTATAAAAACACATATTTAAAACGTTAAAATTAGCGCTGGTTATAAGAGTAAATATAAGCCTATAAGGCTATAAAAGTTACAAACAAGTAAAAACTTATCTAACACCTTTACCTTATAACAGTTACGATAAAATCTTTACCGTCGTAATCAATCTTTGATACGCAGTTTATCTTGTTATCGTAAGAAACCGCCCTAACGGTTACGTCTTTATTATCTTTAAAGAACTTGTAAAGCCCTTCTTTCGCTTGTTCGTTGCCACAACAATAGCAATCAACGATACCATTAACAGTATCAAAATTAACTGTGTTTGACAGCCTTGAACCACCAAACACGTCTTTATCGCCAACGAAAAATTCAACGGAAGAATATTCGCTGTTTAAATACTTTTTAGTGTGTTCAACGCAAGTGTTTAAATCGTCGCTCGCAAAGTGAGCGTTTGATAGCCGAAAGTCATAACGATATCGTCAGCCTTTATAAAGATTATAAGGTCACTACTGCCGTTTTCGTTAGGGAATCCCACTACTTTATCTTTGCCATAGTCTAAAACTACAGGGCAATATTCACTAAGCGCTTCTTCTAAAAATAACGCCGTTTTATTTATACTCATACCATCATCTCCATTTGAACGTAAGTAGCGGATTTTTCAATCTTTTCAAACAAGTTCTTTTCACCGAACGGAAATTCTAACACGAGCGGTACGGCAGGGAAAAACTGTTTAATATTTTCATAAACTTTTAAGCACTCTGCATCGCCTTCGCCTACCGCAGGTACGTAAGACGGCTTGCCGGTAGTAGTAACTTCGTTAAAATCGTATAAAGTTTCGCCGATTTTTCTATCTTTCAAGTGATATCTTTGAACGTAGGGCGCGAGTGAATGAACGGCTTTGAGCTGGTCTTCGCCACTTAAAATAAAATTACCGCCGTCAAAGATAAGGTGCAAGCCTTTAACCGCCTTTAATACGTCTAAGGTAGTTTTTTCATCGTAAAAAGGATAGTCTAAACTACCCACGTTTTCTATGCCGATTGAAATTTCAAACGCTTCTGCGTATTTTACAACGCGCTTTAAATTTTGCTTAACGATAAAGATATCTTCAGGCGTGTATCCACCCTTTTTAAATTCAGGAAGGAACATTATTTCTTTTATTTTATACTCGATTGCAAAATCAACGATTTCAATCGCCTTTTGAATGTTATCTTGCTCGAAAAACGGGCAAAAAGCAAACAATGAGCCGATATTAAAGCCTGAAATTAAAATTTCTTTAAGGTATGAGTTTTCACCGATTAACCTTTCGTACTTAACGTCAAGCGAAGTAATACCAACCGTTTTTAACTTATAAAGCGTTTGCAATAAATTTATATTTAACTCTTCTTTTACAGAGAGTACGTTTTCAAAATTGATACCAAGTTTTTTCATAGTTAATTAAGTACGCGGTCTCCATCTCCATAAATTTCAGCATAGCGCGCCATAAAAGAAACCGGCTCGCCTGCAATTTTAAGATGCGTTGTTTCTCCATAAGCAAGCATTCTAAATATCGCCTTGCCTTTTTCTCTCTCTTCCGTAACGACGGTCGTAATTGAAGAAGGCGCAGCGCACGTATGATTGATTATGGCAACTAAAGGAATATTCAAAAGTTCAGATAATAAATAACTTTCAAGCCCAAAATGACAAGTTAAAACTATATTGTCGTTATTAGCGCGCAAAACGTCGTAACAAACTCCGTTTTTACGGTAACCGTGCTTTTCTAATAGCGTTGCAAGTTCTTGTTTAACAAAATCATATCTACTTTTAATTTGGTCGTTTAAACCGTTAAAATCAACTTCAAGCCAACGCTTTTTATCGTAAAGCCTTTCGTCAGACGTTAAAAAAGTAGGAGCGTTATCCCACATATCAGGCTCAAACTCACGCAAAAACTCTAAAACCTTATAGGTTTTAGTTTTGTTGTATTTTACGATTGCGTCAGCCGTATAGAATGCTCTTGGCAAGGGTGATGAATAAATATAATCTATCTTTTCATCTTTTAAATACTTACCTAAGTAATCGGCTTCTTTAAACCCTTTACTCGTCAAGGTATTATTTTCATAATCGGGTTCAGCATGCCTTATAATAGTAATTTTCATTTTTTTAATTTATCTTTTTTAAACTTATAACTGAATAAAGGGGGAACTAATCCCCCTTTAAACCTTTATTTTACATTGATTCGTGAATAGTACGCGAAA
>JAGCLN010000067.1 GCA_017646945.1 Clostridia bacterium
GCGCGTTTGATTGTTTTTAGTATAATATATTACGATAAAAAAGTCAATCGTAAATAAGGAGAAAAATATGTATGACGTTGTTGTAATAGGTGGTGGAGTTGTTGGTGGAACAATACTTAGAGAACTAACAAAATATACCCTTTCGGTTTGCATGGTTGAAAAAGAAAGCGATGTTTGTATGGGGCAAAGCAAGGCGAATAGCGGAATAGTTCACGCAGGGTTTGACGCAGAGCCTAATACGCTTAAAGCAAAGTTCAATCTTTTGGGTAATACAATGATGCGCGATTACGCAAAAGAACTTGGCGTTAGATATATAAACAACGGGGCGCTTGTAGTTGCGTATGCGGAAGAAGAAAGGCAGGCGTTATTAGATCTTAAAAACCGTGGAGAAATAAACGGTGTAAAAGGTCTTGAACTTTTAGACAAACAAAAATTAATAGAAAAAGAACCGAATATAAGTGATAGCGCTGTTGGAGCGCTTTATGCGCCAACGAGTGGGATAGTGTGTCCGTATGAATTAACTATTGCATCTATCGGGAACGCAATGGATAATGGTGCTGAACTTTTTACCGAGTTTAATGTGTGCGACATAAAAAAAGAACAGAGCTTGTTTTGCATAAAAGCGCAAGACGGTAGAGAGATTAAATGTAAAATGATTGTAAACTGCGCAGGGTATTTTAGTGGTGAAATAGCAAGTTTGGCAGGTGATGATTCTATTAAAATTCAAGGCAGAAAAGGCGAATATATTTTACTTGATAGAGAAGGCTCGGATTTTGTTACAAACACTATATTTGCTTGCCCGAGTAAAAAGGGGAAAGGCGTTTTGGTATCGCCTACGACAAACGGTAACATTATTTTAGGGTCGACAGCGACGGAAACTCCTGACGATAGAACTTTTACGACCGAAATGGGACTGCAAGAGATACAACAAAAAGTTGGACATATGATGAAAAATCCACCGATGTCTTTAGCGATAACGTCATTTGCAGGGGTAAGAGCGTATTCCCATATTCACGATTTTATAATCGAAGAGAGCGCGACGGTTAAAGGGCTTATAAACTGTGCGGGAATAGAATCGCCGGGTTTAACTTCTGCGCCAGCTATTGCGAAGTACGTTGTGGAAGATATCGTCAGCAAAACACTCTCGCTTGAAGAAAACAACAACTTTAACGGACAAAGAGAGCCTTATTATTTTTTTGAAAGGTTAACTATTGAGCAAAAGAACGAACTAATAAAGAAAGAACCGTCTTATGGAAAAATAGTGTGTAGATGTGAGCGCGTAACGGAAGGCGAAATTTTGTATGCGATGCGAGTAAATCCTAAGGCTATTTCAATAGACGCTATTAAAAGAAGAGTTCGCGCGGGGATGGGGAGATGTCAAGGCGGTTTTTGTCAAATAACGGTTGCTGAAATTATAGCGAAAGAGTTAAATATCCCGTTTGATGAAGTGAGAAAAAGCGGAAAGGGAACACAAATTACGGTAGGTAAAAGCAAATGAAAATAGAATACGATTTAGTAATTGTCGGTGGCGGACCAGCAGGACTCGCTACTGCGGTAAAAGCATATGATAGTGGCGTAACTGACATTCTTATAATAGAAAGAGAAAGTAGAACGGGTGGAATTTTAAATCAATGTATACACAACGGTTTTGGGTTAAAAAGGTTTAAGGAAAGCCTTTCTGGCCCAGAATATGCGTCGCGATTTAAAACCGAGATAAAAAAAAGGGAAATATGCGTTATGCGAGAAACCACCGTACTTGCCGTTGAAAAAGATAAAACCGTTACGGCAATAAACAAAGAATACGGGATGTTTACCATTAGCGCAAAAGCGGTTGTTCTTGCTATGGGCGCAAGAGAGAGAAGTCGTGGCGCGCTAAATATTCCTGGTACACGCCCTTGCGGTATTTATTCGGCGGGCATGGCGCAAAAAATGGTAAACGTGAAAGGTTTTATGCCAGGTAAAGAAATTGTCATATTAGGCTCGGGCGATATAGGGCTTATAATGGCTAGAAGAATGACGCTTGAAGGAGCAAAAGTCCACGCCGTATGTGAAATTATGCCATATTCTTCTGGGTTAAAGCGCAACGTTGTACAATGTCTTGACGACTTTAATATCCCGTTGTATTTAAATCACACGATATCGGAAATCCAAGGTGATAAAAGGGTGACGGGTGTCGTTATTTCTCAAGTTGACGAAAATAGAAGAATTATTAAAGGCACGGAAAAATATTATCCGTGTGATTGCGTGCTTTTTTCCGTTGGACTTATTCCGGAAAACGAACTGACAAAAGGCGCTGAAATTCCACTTTCATCAAAAACAAAGGGCGCTATCGTTGACCAAAACAGACAGACGGAAGTGGACGGGATATTTGCTTGCGGAAACGTTTTGCATATTCATGATCTCGTTGACTTTGTTTCTGAAGAAGGGGAAATTACGGGTAAAGCGGTAGCGGAATACCTAAAAAACGGTAATAATAGTAGAGAGTGCATTTTGTGCGAGAGTGGTAAAAATATCGTATACGTTTTGCCACAAAAA
>JAGCLN010000068.1 GCA_017646945.1 Clostridia bacterium
CATTTCACGGCTTTAACGCCAACGAATTATTAAAAGTGAGATTATTTCTTAAGGGTTTGTAAGTAATCGCCGATTTCGTACATCGCTTGTTTTAAGGTTTGATGTTCGGGGAGCATTACAACGCGGAAGTGGTCAGGAGTTTTATAACCAAAACCAGTACCTGCAACGATTAAAATTTTCTTTGCTTCTAAAAGACCGCGAGCGAATTCTTTATCATTAGTAACGTTATATCTTTCAGTATCAATCTTGGGGAAGATATAGAACGCGCCTTTGTTTTTTACAACTGATAACCCGTCAATTTCATTGATAGCGTTTACGCACGCTTCTCTTTGAAGGAAAAGTCTACCGGTAGGAGAAATCATTTCTTTAGTGTACTCGGTATCTTTAAGCGCGGTGGGAACGATAAGTTGCATTAACGCGTTAGAGCAAAGTCTTACAGACGCGATTACAACAAGCGCTTTTTGAAGTTCTTCCATCTTCTTGCATTTACCGCTTAAAACAATCCAACCACATCTTAAACCACATAAACAATGTGATTTAGAAAGACCGTTTAAGGTTACGATAGGAAGGTCGGGAGCAAGTTTAGCAAAAGAATTGTGAACTAAACCGTCAAACACGAGTCTATCATAAATTTCATCAGAGAAAACGATAATGTCGTTCTTTCTTGCAATTTCAGCAATTTGAAGTAAGATTTTATCTGAATAAAGAGCACCGGTGGGGTTGTTGGGGTTGATTACAACGATTGCCTTAGTGCGCTTAGAAATCTTTCTTTCAATATCTTCGATGTCGGGATTCCACTCGTCTTCTTCGTTACAGTCATAGAACACGGGCACGCCACCTGCAGCGAGAACCGAGTTAGACCATAAAGAATAACCGGGGTTAGGCATCAAAACTTCGTCACCGGGGTTAACGATAGCGGTTGTAAGCATATTTGCCGCTTCAGACACGCCGTTAGTAACGAAAACGTCGTTAGTAGAGGTTACGGGAACGCCCTTAGAAACTTCATAGTCCATAATGGCTTGTAAAGTACCTGCCATACCTCTTAAACCACAGTAGCCAAGAGATTTTTCAACGTTTTCAATAATGTGACCTTTAACGGATTCCGGCATTTTAAAACCGAAAGCAGCGGGGTTACCGGTATTGAGTTTTAATACCTTATGACCTTCCGCTTCCATTTCTAAAGCCCTAAAAAATACAGGGCCACGAATATCCGAGTGAATATTTTCTAATCTTTCCGCCATAAATTCGTATTGCATAATTTTATCCTCACTTTACGCAAAATCGCGTAACAATTTATTACTATTTAATATTAACGCTAATATTAAATTTTGTCAAGAAAAAGGCGATTATTTTAAAAAAGCATTGATTTTTTCTATTGTTTTGATTGTTTACTCAACGTATGCGGTCGCAAATGCTTGACGGTAAACGCAGTATTTCGCCGTAAATAACCAAATAAAAAAAGAGTGGAATAAACCCACTCTTTTGTATGTTTTAAAAATTATACGAGCTCAATAATAGCAACTTCTGCTGCATCACCACGGCG
>JAGCLN010000069.1 GCA_017646945.1 Clostridia bacterium
TAAAAATGATGATTGTTTACAAAAGGGCGAAAAATAGGCATTTTTTGACAAAAAACACTCAAAAAGTGATAAAATTGTAAAAAATTTTCAAAAAAGGTATTGAAATAATACAAAATTAAGTGTATAATTTAATTAAGTTTATACATTTATATAAACGAATATATATAAGGTGGTAGGAAAATTGAAAATCTCAGACGTAAGAGTACGCTTAGTACAAAAGGAAGACAGTAAGTTAAAAGCTGTTGCATCTATGACCATTGAAGACTGCTTTGTTATTCATGACATTAAGGTTATCGAAGGTCAAGAAGGCTACTTTATTGCCATGCCGAGCAGAAAGGCAAGCGATGGCGAATATAAGGATATTGCTCACCCGATCAATACCGAAACTCGCAATCAAATTATCAGCGCTATTTTAGACGCTTTTAATGAAGAAGTTGCCAAAGCAGAATAAAATAAACAACGGCTAACCGCCGTTTTTATTTTTGCAATAAAAAACGCTACCAACCGGTAGCGTTTTAATTTTACTTTTTACCAAACAATCTCTTAACGAAAGGTGGAATTTCCTTTTGCTCGTCTGCCTTTTCAACTTTTGGCTGAAGCGCAGGTTCTTTAACCTCATCGTCAATCTCGTCGTTAACAGGCTCAGCAGCTGGAATTTGAACGGACTCAAACGATGAATTTTCAGTTACGAAACGCCTTTGTTGAGCAACCCTATCGGGAACGCCGGTGAAACCTGTTGCGATAATAGTAATAACGACTTCGTCTTTAAGTTCAGGCACGATGTTTGCGCCAAAAATCAAGTTAGCCGAGTAATGAATTACGCCGTGGATAAGGTTTGCCGCTTCGCTTACGTCACCTATCGATAAGTTACCTGTACCACCCGAAATATTTAAAATAATACCGCGAGCGCCTTCAATCGTAGTTTCAAGCATAGGCGAAGAAACGGCTTGTCTAACCGCTTCAACGATTCTATTTTCACCCTTAGCGCGACCGATACCCATGTGCGCCAAGCCTTGACCTTTGATAATGGTGCGAACGTCAGCAAAGTCAAGATTGATAAGCGCAGGGAAAGTAATCAAGTCTGAAATACCGCGAATGGCTTGCTTTAAGTTATCGTCCGCGCGCCTTAACGCTTCTTCCATAGGCGTGTTCTTAGGAAGTGAATCAAGAAGTTTATCGTTGGGAATAACGATTAACGTATCAACGAATTTAGCAAGGTTAACAAGACCTTTTTTAGCGTTTTCTTCACGCTTTTTGCCTTCAAACGCAAACGGCTTAGTAACTACCGCTACGGTAACGCAACCCTTTTCCTTTGCAATCTTTGCAATTACGGGCGCAGCACCTGTGCCTGTACCACCGCCCATACCTGCGGTAATAAATAAAAGGTTAACGCCTTCAACGAGTTTTTCAATATCTTCTCTACTCTCTTCTGCCGCTTTTTCGCCCGTTTCGGGGTAAGAGCCTGCGCCTAACCCTTCGGTTAACTGTTTGCCGATTTGAATGCGGTTTTTAGGCTCTGCCTTAGAAGTCATAAGCGCTTGCACGTCAGTATTAACGGCAACGAATTCCGCACTCTTAATATCCGCGTCAATCATACGGTTTACTGCGTTATTACACGCACCACCTACGCCGATTACTTTAATGTTACAAACGGGTTTATTCATAGTTTCTTCAAACATATTAACTCCTTTAAGTTATTTTACGAAAAACAACTTGTTTTTAGCAATATCTAACGCCGTGTCAATTAGAGCAAGGCGAGAAGTAAAATTAGGTTTATTATAATGCGGAACTTTCGGAGCAACGACCAACGGGAAAACCCCGAGCCTTGTAGATATATACTCTACCGCGCCCTTAACCGAGCAAATGCCTTCACCGGTAAAAGTTACTTCTATATCGCTTGGAACTTTGAACAAGCAAGAAGATACCGCTTTATCGCAACTTTCAGATATTTTATCAAGAACGCCTTTGGCTATCTTGTTGCACTCGTTTCTCGAAAAGGTATATTCACCGAATTCCGAACTGTTCACTAAGTAAATTGCGCCGTCTCTATCCCTAAGCCCTAAATTTAACTTTTCTTTTAAAAGTTCGGCTACGGCATATTCACACCCAAGCCCGTCTGACAAATACGCGGAAATCATACCACCGCCCACCGAAAAGGAACTTGAAAATAATAAACCGTTACCTAAAACGATAGAAAGCGAAGAAGTTGAGTAACCAACGTTGATTAAAAGCTTGCAAGCGTCCCTTTCTGCAATACTGAAAAGGTATTTGGTGTTTGCGTACTCTTCTAAAACGTATTTTACGTCATTAACGCCGAGCTTTTTCAAAATACTACCCACAACTTCAACGAAGTGGTTGATAACTAAGCCGTAAGAAATTCTCGCCGACAGCGAGTTAGCCTTTTTGCCGATAGGTTCGTGCGTTTTATAATTGTCCACTATAAAATAGTTTGCCGAGCGATGAACGAGTTTATATTCCGTATCGTCATCTTGATAAGCGGTTTCAAACAAATACTCAACGTCCGCCTCTTGAAGCTTTCTAACTTTGCCGTAAGTAACCTTGTAGTTTTTAGATAAAACCTTAGAAAACTCACCGGGAACGCCAACGAAAACGGTTGAAATTTTAGAAATATCGCTATTGTTTACGATATCGGTAAAGAGTTTTGAAACTTTTTTTTCAAGTTCGTTAACGTCGTAAAACTCGCCTTCAAAATAAGGGTAATAATCAACGTTCTCAGACGCGCGAAAATAAAAAGCACCGTTAACGCTCCTTTCCGCTACGGAAAGGTTGATATTTGACGAGCCTATATTTAAAGTTGCAACACAGTCTTTGAA
>JAGCLN010000070.1 GCA_017646945.1 Clostridia bacterium
CCACGATTTCATAATCCGCCTTTTTACCGCCCGTTTTAACGGCTAAAACATCTATCTTACCGCTTGAAAAACCGCTTGGGTATGCAAGGGTTTTATCCTTTTCAAAAAGGGGCGAAACGGTTGCGTTTTCACTAAACGCGTTGGGATATAAATTAAAGGTAATATCTTTTTCGTTATCTAAAAAAGCGGTATGGGTATACTCTAAACTTCCGCTAACGGTCAAATCCTTGCCAAGCGTTAAATTTATAGAGTAAGTCGGCAAAGGTTTATCTTCTTCTTTACAGGCGCTAAGGCAAGGCAAAAAGGATAAACACAGTAGAAAACAAAGTAATTTTTTCATAAAAAATCTCCCTAAGTATATTACTTAGGAAGACTTTATAATAGAACTTTTTTACTTTCCTTCGCTTTCAAAATAGGGCGCAGGGTCAACCTTTTCGCCGTTTAAAAGCACTTCAAAATGAAGGTGAGCACCGTCTAAATATTCCGTTTTGTTGTTGGTGGAAACACCGCCTAAGGCTTGACCTTTCATTACGGTCATACCTTCAATTAAATCTTCGTTTGCTTCAATGCTATTATAAACCGTTTTAAGCCCGTTGCCGTGGTCTACCGTTACGCTCGTTCCGTTTATCTTGGAAACTTCAATACTTTCAATAACGCCGTCGTAAACGCAAGAAACGGTTGCGCCTTCTTCGGCGGCAAAGTCAATCGCTTTGTGCCCCGTGTAAAGACCGAGCGTTTGGTTATAAACGACGCTTGCGCCAACGTAATCTTTGATAATCTCACCATTTACTGGCATATCGAAAATTATTGCGGTGGGCTTTTCTTCTTGATTGTTGTTTCCGCCACCCTGATTATCGCTCGGGGTTTCGTTATCGGGCGTTTCGTTGTTATCGCTCGGCTTTTCGCTGTTATCTTCAACCTGAGCGCCACCGCCGTTTACTTCTAACGCGCCCTTGCCGTTATCTGAAACTACGAGCGCAACCGTTATCATAACGAGTACCGCTAAGCATACGATAAACGCTAAGTAATAGGCGTTTCTCTTGATAAAATCTAAAATACTACTGTTGTTTTTTGACATAATATACCTCCGTGTTATGTAGAAATTAGTATCCGTAATAAATAAGCGGTACGCCAACGGTTACTTTGCCGTGAGTTTTTGCAACGTGGAAATTTACCTTTTTGCCCGATATCACTTCTACTCTTGAAATTTTTTTCGAGTAATAATATTCGTTTAAAACTCCACCGCTTTCGTAGAGGTGAACTTTTTTGCAATCGTATAATTTTATAACGGAATTTAGTTCCGCATCAGTTAGAGAAAAACTCACGCCTTCAAAATTTACAACGTTTTTAACCGAGCAAAAAGCGGTTTTTTCAAACTCGCCCTGCGACTTTCCGCTCCTGCAAACGGTAACGCTACCGCTATGAAAGGGAAAGTTTAAAAATAAAACCGCCGATAAAGATAAAAGGGCGCATATAATTTTAGCCATAAAAAAATTCCCACCTGTTACGGTAGGAATTATTGACTTTGGTTTTTGTTTTTATACCTTTTTATAAATAATTTTTAATATCGTTTAAACTCTCTAAGATAAAGTCGGGCGCTTTGGGGGCGGACGGAATCATATCTTCGGTAGTTTCACCGCTTAAAACGAGCATAGCGTAAAAACCTGAGTTTTTACCAAACGCGATATCGGTGTATAAACGGTCGCCGACCATAATGAATTCTTCATCACTTTCTGCGCCGAAACGAATTTTTAAGTTCTTGCCCATAATATCGTTGGGTTTGCCGATGATGAGAGACGGGGTGTAACCACTCGCCACTTCTATCATTTTTATATACGAGCCTACGTCAGGCACGTAAACGTCTTTCGCGGGGCAGTTGTTATCGGGGTGAGTTGCAATATAAGTTGCGCCAAAGTGAACGTTTCTTAAAAAATTGCAGAGTTTTTCATAGGTAAGTTCGGTGTCGTAAGACATAAGCGCCACGTCTGCATCAAGACCTTCGGTTAAGTTAATGCCGTTCTTTTTAAGTTCCGCTTTAAAAGAGTCCGTACCCAAGCAATAAACCTTTTTGCCTAAGTAATTGCGGTTTAAATACTCAACTGCGGCAAGGCCGGAAGAATAAACCAAGTCGCCTTCTTTATAAAAGCCGATTGCTTTGAGTTTATCAACGTAGGTATCGGTGCTTCTTGACGAGTTGTTGGTAAGGTAAACGAGTTTTTTGCCGTTCGCTCTTAAAAGGTCTAAGGTTTCAGCCATATTGCCGATAGGCTTGCCTTCAAGATATAAAGTTCCGTCAAGGTCTAATAAAAAGTAGTTGATTTTTTTGAGTGCTTCAGTTAAGCCTAAGTCTAATTTGCGCATTGTAATACTCCTAAATCTCTCATAAGCGTGAGCGCGGTAACCTTATCGGTCAAATACGCACCTGCCATCACCGAGTTTTTAATTTGTTTATATGATACGTTTCCGTCACCCGCAACGCCGAGCATTGACGAGTAAGCCTTCTTTATCCCCGATAACGCCTTTAAAATAGCCGTCGTTTCCCTTTTAAAGTCAGGCGAGGTTTTTAAAAGAAGAAGATTTATAAGTTTTCTTCTCTTTTCACTTGGAACTTTAACGTTTTTAGTAAAGTACGCCCTATCGCGCTTAAAGTCTTTTTCTAAAACTTCAACGTCCGCATAATAATCGGGAACGGACAATAGGTCGGAAAAATCGTTAGAAAATAAAAGGTGGTAAAGTTTTAAAGTTTTTTCAAAGGAAATAAATTCCCTTTTACAGTCTTTTATCTCGCGAGCGTAAACGGAAAGCGCGGTTTTAACGCACTCCGCCCCCGAATTTACGAGCAAGTCGCTTTTAGCGTTTGCAATCATTAAAACGGATTGCGACGCTATTATTGAAAGTTTGGGGCTCTCATACCCTATCGAGCCGAGCGCCAAGTTTATACCGTTTGAAACGAGTTTAAACAAGTTTTCATCTACCGACTGGCCGTTTAAAAAACAGTTGAGTTTATAGTCGATAAGCGCGGTGAGTTTGGATACCGAACAAGCGTAGGCTTCGGCAAACGATTCGCTTTTCGCTTTTAAAATAAGCGTTTCGTCTACGATTATTTTTTTAAACCCGTCCGCCACGAGTTCCGCCTGTTGACCTTTGGTCTTTAAGTATACGCTCTTATATAAAAGTTTATCAAAACAAGGGGTGAGCGGAATAGCGAAACAGGGAATTTTGTGAAGGGAAGAATAATACCTTACCGCCGATAAAAGATATTTATCGCCAACCGCGATACAGCTTGAAATTTCACCCGAGAAAGAAGTGTTTACCGCTGAAAAAGAAAAGTCTTTATCTTCAATGAGTAAAAGGCGGGCGTTTATTTTTAAAGATTTAATCGCTTCGTAAACGGGAAGACCTACTTTTTTAAAGTCTTTTTCCGCCATTATAACTTCTATCTTGCCGTTTAATAAAGTTTCACCGAGTTCAAAAAGCCCCTTTTTAAAAGCGCCAAAAAAGACTTCGGCAGGAAAATTTTCACCGCCAAAAGCCTTAATTATTTCACCTTTAAAATCAAACTGCTTTTTCATATAACAATATTTTAAACTTAAACTTCAAAGTTGTCAACACGAGATAGGGCGTATTTTTTCAAAAACCCCTTGAAATTATGCAAAAATATGCTATAATATGTGTATATTAAGTGTTTTTAAGCACAAATGGGGGGTTATTTATGAACAAAAGCGAATTTACAAGAGCGTATGCAGACAGGCTCAACGTAACTATAAAGGAAGCAGAAGTTTTAGTTGCAACTTTTATTGATACTATTACGGCTTGCTTACAAAACGGAGAATACGTGCACATTTCCGGCTTTGCAACGTTCGACCTTAAAGACAAAAAGGCAAGAGAAGGCGTGAATCCTGCATCTAAGGAAAAAGTGGTTATTCCCGCATGCAAGTCACCCAACGCAAAGTTCTCTAAATCTTACAAAAAGATTTTCAACTAATTTTGCAAAAATAAAAATCCGAGCGCAATCGCTCGGATTTTTGTTTTGCTTTTTTTAATTAATGTTTTCAAATGCAAGACAAGGCTTTGTCGTGCACAATTAACCTTTTGGTTTGTTTGATAAAATATTTAAGACGTTAGAAACAAGCACAAGTAGGCTTGATTAAGAAAAGTTTGCTCAACGAGAGTTTTTAAGCCGTTAGAAACAAGTTAGGCAAGGCTCGACGGCAAGCCTATGGGCGCGACTAACCTTGTTGGTTGTTGCGGTCATAGGTTGACGGCAGTAAACGAAGCCTAACGAAGTTTATGACGGCTTAAAATTAAAACTGTCAAATACGAGCAAGACAAGGCTCGCAAAGACGGGGCGGTAA
>JAGCLN010000071.1 GCA_017646945.1 Clostridia bacterium
ATACTCGCCCCTTGCCCAGTAGTTTTTATTGTGGCGAGATTCGTAACCGAGTTTAGCAAAGTTAGATACTTCGTATCTGTTAAAGCCTTTTTTATCAAGATAACCAACAACTTTATCGTAAATATCGGCAACTTCGTCATCACTTGGAAGTTCGCCGTTTAAATACCTTGTAAACATAGGCGTGCCTTCTTCGGCCTTTAAAGCGTAAACGGATATATGCTTTACTTGGGGATAAGACGTTGCTAAATCTAAAGTATTTAAAACGTCTTTTTCCGTTTCATCGGGAAGACCCATCATAACGTCAACCGAAACGTTGTAATCTTTTAAAAGTTCTATAGCGTTTTTAAAGTCTTGAACCGAGTGGATACGGTTAATTTTATATAACGTGTTGTCGTTTGCCGTTTGAAGACCAACGCTAAAACGATTGATTCCTGCGTTTTTATAAACTTTAAGTTTATTCTCGTCAATAGTGCCGGGGTTTACCTCTAAGGTAATTTCAGCATCTTTACTAACTTTAAAACAGGTAAAAATCTGCTTTAACGCGCCGTAGATATACTTTGGCTCAACGAAACTCGGCGTTCCACCGCCAAAATAAACGGTATCGAACTTTTTATCTTGCAAAGATAAACTTCTTGCTTTAAGTTCTTTGTAAAGGCACGCAAAATACGCTTCCGCCTTGCCTATTTCTCTTGGAAAGGAAGCAAAATCACAATATGAACACTTTTGTTTGCAAAAGGGAACGTGAACGTATATACCTGCCATATAACACCTTACTTATCGCTTGAATCAATTTTTAATATAGACATAAATGCTTCGGACGGAATTTCTACACTACCGAGTTTACGCATTTTCTTTTTGCCTTCTTTTTGTTTTTCTAAAAGTTTTTTCTTTCTCGTAATGTCACCGCCGTAACATTTAGCCAAAACGTCCTTTCTAAGCGCCTTAACGGTTTCTCTTGCGATAACCTTACCGCCAACTGCCGCTTGCACGGGAATTTCAAACATTTGGCGGGGAATTGCTTCTTTTAATTTTTCAGCAATAGCCCTACCCCTTGCATACGCCTTTTCCTTATGAACGATGATGGAAAGCGCGTCGCAAATTTCACCGTTTAAAAGCATATCGAGTTTAACAAGGTCTGAACGTTTGTAGCCAGAAACCTCATAGTCGAACGATGCGTAACCGCGAGTTCTTGATTTAAGCCCGTCAAAGAAGTCAAACACTATTTCGTTAAGCGGAAGTTCGTATAAAAGTTTAACGCGCTTATCATCAATATAGGTCATATCTTTCATATCACCGCGTTTTTCTTGGCAAAGTTCCATAATCGCGCCAACGTAATCGGGCGGAGTGTAAATACTTGCGGTAATAATCGGTTCTTCGTTGTACTCAATTTCTACAACGGGTGGAAGTTTAGTCGGGTTTTCAACGGTTAAAACTTCTCCGTCCGTCTTATGAACGATATACGATACTGACGGCGCGGTTGTGATTATATCTAACCCAAACTCTCTTTCAAGCCTTTCTTGGATAATTTCCATATGCAAAAGCCCTAAGAAACCACATCTAAAACCAAAACCGAGCGCGGTTGAGTGGTCGGGTTCAAAAGTCAAGGAAGCGTCGTTGAGTTTGAGTTTTAAAAGTGCTTCTTTAAGGTCGTTAAACCTTGAACCGTCAAGCGGATAAATACCGCTAAACACCACAGGTTGAGCCTTTTTATAACCGGGTAAAGGTTCTTTAGTCGGGTTGTTAACGTCATAAACGGTATCGCCCACTTCAATATCGCTAATAGATTTGATTGATGCGGCAATATAACCAACTTCGCCTGAACTTAAAACGTTTTTAGGTCTAAGTTCGGGATTGAAAGTACCAACTTCAACAACGTCAAAAGTCTTGTCCGACATAAAAGTTTTAATCTTAGTGCCTGCTTTAACTTCGCCGTCTACTACTCTAACAAAAAGTATAACACCCTTGAAATTATCGTAATAACTATCGAAAATGAGCGCTTTTAACGGCGCTTCGTCGTTGCAAACGGGCGCGGGAATATCCGTTACGATTCTCTCTAAAACTTCTTCGATATTGATACCAGTTTTAGCGGAAATCCTAGGCGCGTTAGACCCGTCAAGCCCGATAACGTCTTCAATTTCTTTACCAACTGAATCAGGGTCGGCAGACGGAAGGTCGATTTTATTGATAACGGGCATAATTTCTAAATTGCTATCGAGCGCAAGATATACGTTTGCAAGGGTTTGCGCTTGAATGCCTTGAGATGCGTCAACTATTAAAATTGCGCCTTCGCACGCTTTGAGCGAACGAGATACTTCATAGGTAAAGTCAACGTGGCCGGGGGTATCGATAAGGTTAAAGATATACTCTTGACCGTTTTTCGCTTTGTAAAGCATTCTAACGGGGGTAAGTTTGATTGTAATACCCCTTTCACGCTCTAAATCCATCGAGTCAAGAATTTGCTGTTCCATATCGCGCTCGGCAACTTGCCCCGTCATTTCAATAAGGCGGTCGGCAAGCGTACTTTTACCGTGGTCGATGTGTGCTATAATACAAAAATTTCTAATATTTTCTTTTCGAATTTCTGCCATAAAAATCCTTTTAGTACTGCTATTTGACTGCATTTTGCCACGATTTACACCTGTCCATTCGCGACACTATGCCATTATAGTATGATTATACTATAAAATTTAATTTTTTTCAAGTGAGCGCTTGCAAATTTTATAAAATATGTTAAAATATAATCTATGAAAGTAAAAAGATTTGATGACAGTTGGCTTTATAAAACACCTATCGCTCACCGTGGGCTTTATGACGAAGAATTTCCTGAAAACACTAAACCAGCTTTCGAGCGCGCAATCGAACTCGGCTACGGTATTGAAATGGACGTTCAAATGACTTTGGATAACGTTTTAGTAGTTTATCACGACAATAATCTTAAAAGAGTTTGCGGTGTTGACAAGGATATTAGAGAATTAACCTACGAAGAAGTTAAACAACTTCGCCCTATGAATAAACAATACCCTATTATGACTTTTAGGGAATTTTTAGATTTTGTTGACGGGCGCGTTCCTTTAATAGTAGAAGTTAAACATCAAAAACGCGAAGGCATTGAACAATTAGTGGTTGACGAACTTAGAAAATATAAAGGCAATTTTTCCGTTCAAAGTTTTAACCCAAACATTGTTTACCGCGTATCTAAGATTGCGCCCGAATTCGTTATCGGCGTTTTAGTAACGAGAGAAAGAAGCAATCTTGCGCCTTGGATAATTAACAAACTTATCCACCGCTTTGCGTTTAGAATTTACATTAAGTTTAACTATTTAGGTTTAAGAGTTCAAGACCTTCCCGTATGCCACAAAAGGTCGAAAAAATACAAGGTTGTTGCTTGGACGATTAAGACGGAAGAAGATATCAAAATTGCTGAAAAATACGCAAATAATATCATTTTTGAAAAGTCCGTTCCCACCCTTTCACGCTTTGGCGAAAAGAAATTTTAATTAA
>JAGCLN010000072.1 GCA_017646945.1 Clostridia bacterium
GGTCAAATCAAGGTTAACGTTATAAGAGAATCAAGAAGCGTTGAATACGCAAAATAAAATTTAAGGCACCTTGAAAAAAGGTGTCTTTAAAATACTTAGGAGATAAAAAAATAATGGCAGATTTTGATTTTAGAAAAAAACTTAAAGATTTTTACCCTAAAAACATTAGAAAAGATATCGCACCTGTTGACGGTGAAATTTCAATCCCTAATTGCGTTGCTCTTTTAAAGACTGATAACGTAGTTATCAACAATGCGCTTAAAGACTTGAAAAAGTTTTTAAAATCGTCAATGGATATCTTGGCTGAAATCGATGATAACGCTCACGGCTTTAAAGTTGTTACTGAAATTTCGCCCGTCCTTTCTAAAGACAAAAAGACCTATACTATATCGGTAAGCGATGACGAAATTAAGATTGTTGCCGAAAGCGATAGAACTATCGCTCAAGGTATTTACTATCTTGAATTCTTACTCTTTGAAAAGAAAGCGCCTATTCTTAAAAAAGGCGATATTACCGTAAACTTACCTTACTCTCCACGTATGGTTCACTCAGGTTACGGTTACGATGATTTCCCGAACGAATATCTTCAAAATATCGCTCACTTTGGTTACGATGCAATATTACTCTTTACCAAGGGCGTTAATTTATCGCCTGCGGGTGAAATGAGTTTTAAAGATATCGTAAAGAGAGCGTCCGAATATGGTTTAGACGTTTACGTTTACGCTGCGTTTGGTAACTTTATTGATATTTATGCTGAAAACGCCGAAGCAGAGTTTGATAAAACTTACGGCGCGGTATTTAAAGAATGCCCTGAACTTAAAGGTATTGCGCTTGTTGGTGAATCAGTTGAGTTTAAGAGCCGTGACCCAAGGGTTGCGCCCCACTCAATTCACCAAAAACCTGCCGATAATCTTAGAACGGGCGTTCCCACACCGGGTTGGTTCCCTTGTAACGACTATCCGTTGTGGTTAGAGTTCATTAAAAAATCTATTTACAAGTACAATCCTAACGCGGATATCGTGTTCTGGTCTTATAACTGGGGCTGGGCGCCTGAAAAGGAAAGGGTAGAACTTGTAAACAATCTTCCTAAGGATATTTCGTTGAATGTTACCTTTGAAATGTTTGAACACTACGATATGATGGGTTCAGACCAAATGGTAACCGACTATTCTATTACTAGACCTGAACCGGGCAAGTATTTCTTAAGCGAAGCGAAAGCCGCTAAGGAAAACGGAATTAGGCTTTACTCTATGAGTAACACCGCAGGTAGAACTTGGGACTTTGGTACTATTCCTTATATGCCTTTCCCGATGCAATGGCTCAAACGCTTTAATGAAATCAACAAGGCTAAAAATGAATTTGGGCTTTGCGGTTTAATGGAAGGCCACCACTACGGCGCATTCCCGAGCTTTATTGCAAGGCTTGCTCAGCTTACCTTTATGTTTGAAGATAAGCCGGAAGAAAACTTAAAGAGAGTATTTAACGCGTACTTTGAAAATACGAGTGAAGAACTCTTTGATGCTTTTAACGATATAAGCGATTCTATCAAGTATCTTCCCCCGTCGGTTGAAGAACAATACGGTCCTTGCAGAAACGGTACGGCTTATCCCCTTTGCTTAGCAACTTCCATAAAACCGCCAAGGCTTCCTAACGTTGTTTCCGGCGATAACTTCTGGCCAGGATTTTACGGTCAATTTGAAGAAAGTCTCGGTGTATTTGACTTAGGTATTCCTTACGGTCTTAGATATAAGCAAGAAAAGAAGATGCTTAAAGAAATGTTAAGGCTCTTAAAGTCAGGCGTTAAGAAGTTAAAGGCAATTCCTAATAAAAATAAAGAACTTTTAACCGTTCTTAATATGTGTGAATACCTTACTTGTTGCGTAACTACGGTATTAAACGTAAAAGAATTCTACGAGCAAA
>JAGCLN010000073.1 GCA_017646945.1 Clostridia bacterium
TAATGAGCCAATTTACGTAAGTACCGACAGCAAGCCCAAGCGCAGTCCAAAAAGCATCTGCTAAACCAGTTGCAAACGCAAGACCAGGAAGACCCATTAAAAGCCAACCGCTCATATCCGACGCTTCTGCGCTCATAGCAGTTACCCACGGACCTAAAGACCTACCACCAAGGAAATATTCATCCGAATTTTTATTTGCCTTTTTTGAAAAATATATGCCGATAAAAATTACCGCACACATATAAATCACCATGGCAATTAAAATTTGAATTTGCTCTGAAGTCATAACTCTCTCCTGTAAGAATAAATATACATACAATTTTAATACATTTTTAAAAAAAAATCAATTAAAATGACCGCTTTTTGTTTTATTTATACAAGTAAAAATAAAAACCCACCGTAAAAAGTGGGTTTTTGTTATTTTTGAGTGTTTTTAGTTATAAACTCTGTAACTTTTGAAAGGGGTACGGCGTAACCGTGAATACCTTTTCCATCACCGTCAATTTCCGCGGCGTAATTGATACCGCAAATTTTATAGTCTTTATTGATAAGAGCACCACCGGAAGAACCGTTAGTCACGTAAGAATCGTGCTTGATAACTGAAAATTGAACGTTTGAATAATCTTCACTATCCCCATCGCTATTCGAAAGCGTTATCTGCCTATAAGATAAAACTTTACCTACGGTAACGGAATTTATAATCCCACCGGGAGAGCCGAGCGAAGCAACCGTATCGCCAACAACGGGGTCAGCCAAAGCAAATTCTAAAACTTTGAAATGCTCACTGCTTTCAAACGAAACTACGGCAAGGTCGTAATCGGCATCGCCATACTCAACTTTCGCAGGGTGAGAATAGCCGAAACAATCTACTACCGAGCATTCAAACCTATCGTAATCGGGGCGGTTGTATACCACGTGATTGTTAGTTAAAAGATAGTAGATGTAAACGCCTGAATCTTCCAACTCTTGCATTGAGAAAATTATTCCGCTACCGCAACTAGAAGATTTCGATGCGTTACCGCTAAAATAAGGACCTTTGTACGCCGTATATTCAATTAAAAAATTAGCGTTAATAATATCCTTTTCGTAAAACCCGTCAATATAGTCCGTAACCGCGTAAAAATCACTTTGCGATTGCGAAGTATTATCGCTTTGACTGAGCGTGCAAGAAGGCAAAACCATTAAGGATAATATTATTAGCGTTAAAGCAAAAAGTTTTCTCATACGATTATTATACACCACTTACCTTAATTATACAATAAAAAAGGAGTGAAATTTCACTCCCTTTAAATAACTATTTTTTATAAACTTATGCGTTTTCAACGACTTCGCCTTCCTTGTTAGGTCTAATAAGGAAGAAACTGATAAACGCTGCAACGGCGTACATAATTAACGTGAACACTAAAACGCCTTGATAGTTGTTGTTATCGCCGATAATTAAGCCTGCAATTTGGTTACCAGTTAAACCTGCGATTGCCCACGCGGATAACGCGATACCGTGAATTGAAGAAATTTTACCCATACCGTAAACGTCTGAAAGCAAGGTAGGAAGATTGCTAAATCCACCGCCGTAGCCTGCGTTTACTATAAGTAAAAGCGCGATTGCAACTACTAACGCAAATGTGTTTCCTCCGTTCAACGCGCCTGTGCAAAGCGCAAGTACGGTAAATGCAATTTCACTAATCAAAATGATTTTATAAACGGTGTTACGGCTCTTTAACTTATCGCCAACCGCCGAATAACCAAGCCTACCACCTGCATTTAAAAGACCTGTAATAGCGCATAAGGTAGATGCGATTGAACCGATACCTAAAGCGTACTTATAAATGTCTTTTTCATAAGAAATAAGCGCTAAACCACAAGTTATGTTGATA
>JAGCLN010000074.1 GCA_017646945.1 Clostridia bacterium
AGCAAGACAAGGCTCGTTAGCAAGCCGTTGGGCGTAATAGACCTTTTTGGTCATTACGGTCACGGATTGATAACAGAAACGAAGTATTGCGCCGTTTATAACGGATTAAAACTTAAGACGTTAGTTGCAAGTATATCAAGGCTCGCGAAGGGTTTTGGATGAGATTGACCTTTTTGGTCATCGAAGTCAAAACACTAAGCAGTAACGCAGATAGACGAAGCAAATAACGTATTAAGCGTTCCACATAAGCTTACCATCAACAACCTTCCAGCAGCTATTACCAGCTTCACCTAAGAAAGAATCGTAGGTATTGTTGGCTTGAGCCATAAGGACGGGAGTATCATATTTCTTAATACCAGTAAACTTCCAAATACCGTTAGTTGCGGAGATTGCCTTGTTTTCGTAACCTTCGCCGATGTTAAGGAAAGTCCAGATATAAGCCGCTGCTTCGTCCCAAATACCCGCAGGACCAGAGTTTGCGAACTTACCGGTACAGTTTTCAGTAATGTTACAAGTAGCGTTCGCCGCTTCGGTAATAGTGAACCTGTAACATACGTTACAATAGTAAGCGGTTTTCTTGGTGTTATCAAAGAATCCGTCTTGAGCCACTATTTCAGCCGCTTCGGGTTTAAGTTCTTTAATTACGGGAACGTAAGACCTTGTTTCGTTAGACGCATAACCAAAGATTAACTTACCATCAGTACCTTGACCTTTGTAGGTGTGAGTTCTATTAGTTGCATCGTGATTAAATGTTGCGTAAATACTTGAACAAGCAATTTGCATAGCGCATACAGGTTGCGGAGATGCAATATAGATATTCGTGAATTGAGAATCGTATGCAGATACAGTAGTTACGTTACCGAATAATACTGACGAGTTACAAGTTTGGGTATTCCACATATGAGTATCGTGAGTAATATAGGTTTTGCCATTTTCGCTATAATCAGCATCGAAGGTATATTTAGCGGGTGCTACGATTTTATCCTTTGCGTATTCAATATATAAATTATTGACATTAAAAGTCTTATCAGGGTTATACACAAGACCGTAACACATTTGTGATTTACTACTTACTTGTATATAAACGTTTTCAACGTAATCGTTAACGTTATCGTCATACATACCCCTTGCAAAGATAGGAGCGTTATCAGTAATGGTAACGTTAGTCATTGCGAAATTTTTAAGGATAACGGGGTTGCCGTTAATCTTGTAACTTGATAACGAACCGAATAAACCGGTGAATTGAATGTTACAGTTCTTTAAAACGTGCCCGTCACCATCAAACACGCCAGCGAAACCCGTTTTACCGGTGTTACCCATAATGTAACCACCATCCGCTTTATCTCTACCATAGTAATCTAAGATAACGGCAGTACCGTTGTTAGCATCGGAAGAGAAATCAATATCGCCAACGAGTTTATAGAGGCCTTTGTTATAAATATTGCTACCAAATCTCGTTGCGCCGGGGTCAAACTCGATGAACGACTTGAATTCAGTTGCGTTAGAAATAAGCGCAGACCAGTAAGAAACGTTATTGAAAGTGTAAATCGTTTCAGCGGTTTCAACAACGAAAATTAATGCTTGGTCGGGAGTATCCTTGGTGTTATCGATATAAGGAAC
>JAGCLN010000004.1 GCA_017646945.1 Clostridia bacterium
CCCGAACTTTTCGGCGGTAAAGAAATTACCGTTGCAGGTTGGGCAAGAACTATACGTGACAGTAAGGCTTTTGGCTTTATCGAACTTAACGACGGTAGCTTTTTCAAAAGCGTTCAAATTGTTTTTGAAAGGGCTAAAATTGAAAATTACGATGACATCGCTAAGCAAAACGTTGGTTCTTCGTTAATAGTAAAAGGTAAGGTTATTTTGACCCCCAACGCTAAACAGCCTTTTGAAATCAACGCGGGCGAAATCGCGGTGGAAGGTTCTTCAACCCCCGATTATCCTTTGCAAAAGAAAAGGCACTCGTTAGAATATTTAAGAGAAATTGCTTACCTTCGCCCGAGAACTAATACTTTTAGCGCTGTGTTTAGAGTTAGAAGTGAAGCGGCGTTCGCAATTCACGAATATTTTAATCAAGGCGGTTTCGTTTACGTTCACACCCCGATTATTACGGGTAGTGACTGTGAGGGCGCAGGCGCTATGTTCCAAGTAACCACGCTTGACGTTGGCAACGCACCCAAGACCGAAGAAGGCGCGGTTGATTATAAGCAAGACTTCTTTGAAAAGCCTGCAAGCTTAACCGTTTCAGGTCAACTTTCAGCGGAAGCGTACGCGCTTGCGTTCGGCAAAGTTTACACTTTCGGTCCTACTTTTAGAGCAGAGCGTTCTAATACCGCTCGCCACGCCGCAGAATTTTGGATGATTGAGCCCGAAATGGCGTTTTGCGATTTACAAGGCGATATGGACGTTGCCGAAGGTATGGTTAAGTTCGTTATCAACCACGTTATGAAGACTTGTAAGGAAGAACTTGAATTCTTAAACAACTTTGTAGACAAGGGCTTACTCGATAGGCTTAATAACGTAGTTTCAAACGACTTCGTAAGGCTTACTTATACGGAAGCGATTGAAATCTTAACGCCTGTTAAAGATAGGTTTGAATATCCTGTATTCTGGGGTTGTGACCTTCAATCCGAACACGAAAGATACATTACTGAAGAAGTTTTCAAAAAGCCTGTGTTCTTAACCGATTACCCCAAGGAAATCAAGGCTTTCTATATGAGGCTTAACGATGACGGTAAAACCGTTGCCGCAGCCGACCTTTTAGTTCCCGGTATCGGCGAACTCGTTGGCGGTTCTCAAAGAGAAGAGAGGGAAGAAGTGTTAAGGGCGAGAATTAACGAACTCGGTCTTAAAGAAGAAGATTACGACTGGTATATCAATTTGAGAAAGTTCGGTGGTACGAAACATGCGGGTTTTGGTCTCGGTTTTGAAAGAATGGTTATGTATTTGACCGGTATTGCAAATATCCGCGATGCAATTCCGTTCCCGAGAACGGTTTCAAATCTTGAATTTTAGGAGAAATTATGAAAATATTATTAGATGCTTTCGGTGGGGATAATTCGCCGAACGAGATTATTAAAGGCGCGGTTGATTACGTTGCGGAAGGCGGTCAGGCAGAAGTTTGTTTGGTCGGTATGGAAGACGTAGTTAAGGGTATAATTAAAGAGAACGGTTATTGCGATAAAAACTTATCGTATATGAACGCAACCGAAATTATCACTTGCGAAGAAGCGCCTACTGAAGCGTTTAGAAAAAAGCCCGATTCTACCATTACCGTTGGTATGAAGGCGTTAAAGAGCGGTGAATACGGCGCGTTCGTTTCCGCCGGTTCAACAGGCGCGGTTTTAACCGCGGGCGTGTTCGTTGCAGGTAGACTTAAAGGTGTTAAAAGACCCGGTCTTGGTACGATAATGCCTACGATTAGCGGAAAACCCACTTTCTTTATGGACTGTGGCGCGAATTCCGAGTGCAAGCCTGAATACATAGTTCAGTTCGCTATTATGGGCGATGCGTATATGAAAAAGATTTACGGCGTTGAAAACCCCAAAATCGGTCTTTTATGTAACGGTACGGAAGAAGAAAAGGGCACGCCGTTAACTCACGCGGTTTACAAGGCGTTAAAGCAAGTTGAAGGTATCAACTTTGTTGGTAACGTTGAAGGTAGAGATATTTTGGCGGGGGATTGTGACGTAGTTGTTACCGATGGTTTTAGCGGTAACGTTGCAATCAAGTCAATCGAAGGCGCAGCAAAGTGTATAATGGGTATGTTGAAATCTAACATTATGGCGTCTTTCAAGGCTAAAATCGGTGCTTTATTTATGAAAAAGACCTTCAAAAAACTCGCTAAGGAAATGGATTATAACAACCGTGGTGGCGCTGTGTTCTTGGGCGTTAACGGGGTTGTATGTAAGGCTCACGGCTCGTCAAAGGCGCTTGCGATAAAGGCTGCGCTTTTCCAAGCGGAAACGGCTATTAAGAACGATATTAAAGAAGAGATTTCCGCAAGACTTACCGACGAGAGATTGAACGCTATTAAGTACGAGTAATATGATTTTTGATTTAAGTGAAGTTCAGCTTAAAATAGGTTACGAATTTAAACGCCCTGAAATTTTAAGGGTGGCGTTTACGCACGCATCGTACGCCAACGAGAGAAAGGGCGAAAAGAACAACGAAAGGTTAGATTATTTAG
>JAGCLN010000075.1 GCA_017646945.1 Clostridia bacterium
CGTCACCAACCTTTACGGTATCGCCAACGTTAACTAACGCCGTTCCGCGAAGAACGGAAAGTTCTTCAATAACGCCGTTGCAAGTTGAAACCAAATCTCCATCGCTTTTAGATAACGGCTCGGTAACACCTGACGAAAGTTCCGCTGAAACGATTAAAAAATTGCCACGCTTGTAAACGGAAACGAAAGATATTTTTTGATTGCTTTTTAAAACTTCACGCTCAATCTCATCGTAGTTTATAGACGAGAACAAATCGTATTTTTCAACGCCTAAACTCTTGACCGTTGCTATCGTTTCGTTTGCAAAGCATTTTGCCGAGCCCTCCACCTTAACGCCGAGCAAAACCCCGCCTAATAGGTACGAAGAAAGACTAAAAAGCAATATGCCAAGCGATAGCCCGATTGAGCAAACGACTTTCGCCAAAGGGGATAATATCCCCTTATATCCCGTTACTTTTTTATTATAGCACATATTTTTGCAAATAGCAAAAAATTTATCGTTATCTGCAAAGTCAATGGTGATAAAACAAGTATTTTCTGTTTTTAAGCAAAATTTATATACGCAAACCTTTTTAATATGCAGGTACTCAGGCAGGTATTTTATATTTTTTCCACTTACCTCGTACGATATTCTAAGAAGACCTTTTTTTAGTTTTGCCACTCTATTTTTTCCACCTTTCCACTAATCGTTACGTCTTTTTCAAGGTAAGAACTAAGCGTTAAACCCTTGCCGTAAAAAACTATTTTTCCGCCCTTTACAAACAACGCTATTTTATCTTGATTAAGGTCGCACACCTTAACCACCCCTTCGATATGCGCACCGTAATTTCCAAGCGCGGTTATTCGGTACGGCGGTGGATTTATATTGCAAACACCCAAAAAACAGTTAATACTTTCCATAAAACCCATAATTATCACCCTTAATTTTTATTTCGCGCTTTCGTCGCTTGACTTAAACGGCTAAAATTGATATAGTTTAATATATTAAATATTACGTTACTTAATGCAAGGGGCGGTTTTTATGATAACCAAAACTTATTTTGGAACAACTAAAAATGATGAAGCGGTGTATAAATACACTATTTCTTCCACCACTTCAAAAGCGAGCGTTATAACTTTTGGCGCAACGCTACACTCGTTTGAAGTTCCGTCAAAAAACGGGTTGGTCGATATTGTTTTGGGTTACGATAGCCTTTCTTCGTACGAAACGCTCGGCAATTATATAGGCGCTACCGTTGGTAGAAACAGCAACCGCATAAAAGACGGTAAGTTCACCCTTAACGGCAAGGCTTATACGCTCAATACTAACAACGGTAAAAATAACTTGCACGGCGGTAACGTTGGCTTTTCGCACAGGGTTTGGCAGGAAGAAAACGTTGATAATGAAAACAATTCTTTAACCCTTTCAATCTTTTCGCCGGACGGGGAAGAAGGTTTCCCCGGCAATATGACGGCGGGGGTTAAATTCACTTTGACTGACGCCACGCTCGATATCGAGTATTTTGCAACTTGCGACCAAGATACCGTTTGCAACTTTACAAACCACTCTTATTTTAATCTTGACGGGGCAGGCAGTAAGACCGCGCACGAAAACTATTTAAAGATAAATAGCGATTTTATTACCGAAGTTGACGATAGTTTAATTCCCACCGGCGTTTTACTTCCCGTTAAAAACACCCCGTTCGACTTTACTGAGTTTAAGCAGGTTAAGAAAGACACGCCTAAGGTTAAATGCTACGACGTTAATTACTGTTTGAGTAATGACGGCGAGTATAAAGAAGTGGCGTGGGCTTACTCTAATTTAAGCGGTGTTAAAATGACCGTGCTAACCGATAGACCCGCCGTTCAACTCTACGGTGGCGGTATGAAAGAAAGAGTTGGCAAAAAGGGAATAGTTTACACCACTTTGGATAGTTACTGCTTAGAAACTCAAACCTACCCCGACGCAATCAACCGCAAGGAATTCCCTACGGCTGTACTTAAAAAAGGTGATGAACACTACACTAAAACCACCTTTAAATGTGAGATATTATGAAAAGTTTAGTTATACCAAAAGGATACAAACCCAACTGCGATTTAATTACCAACCAAAAAGCAATCAAGTTTGTAAAAGATAATTTTGAAAGAGTTTTTGCAGATAAACTTGCTCTTACTAGAGTTTCCGCGCCTATCTTAGTTTTTTCTAACACAGGTCTTAACGATGACCTTAGCGGTGTTGAAAGAGCGGTAAGGTTCGATATTAAAGAACTTGGGCGCGATGCGGAAATCGTTCACAGCCTTGCTAAGTGGAAAAGAACCGCGCTCAAAAAGTACGGGTTTAGCCGTGGCGAAGGTTTATATACGGATATGAACGCCATTCGCCGTGACGACAGCGTTGACAATATTCACTCTATCTACGTTGACCAATGGGACTGGGAAAAAGTTATCAATAGGGCGGATAGAACGGAAAAATACTTGTTTGAAACTGTACAAACGATTGTTGATGCTATTGCAGACGTTAGCGAAATGGCTAAAAAGGAATTCCCCTTCTTAACCTTAAACGTTAATAGAAACGTTAAGTTTATATCCGCCTTAGAAGCGGAAGCTTTATACCCTAACCTTACCGGCAAAGAAAGAGAATATGAACTCACTAAAAAATACGGCACGGTGTTCTTAATGGGTATCGGCTCAAAACTTTTAAACGGCAAACCGCACGATAGTCGTGCGCCCGACTATGACGACTGGTCGCTCAACGGCGATATCTTGTTCTACAACGAAGTGCTTGACGCTCCGCTTGAAATTTCAAGTATGGGAATTAGAGTTGATGAAAACTCGCTTATTTCTCAACTTAAATTAGCAAACAAAGAAGAAAGGCTTGCCTTTGATTACCACAAGCAAATAATCTCTAAAGAACTTCCGCTCACTATCGGCGGTGGCATAGGTCAATCAAGGCTTTGCTTATTCCTTTTACAAAAAGCACACATCGGCGAAGTTCAAGTATCGTTGTGGCCTGACGGTATGGAAGAAGAAGCAAAACGCCTTGGCGTAGATATTTTATAAAATAAAAAAAGACGGGTCGTCCCGTCTTTTTTAGTGATATTTTTTACTGCGTAAAAAGTTATATACAAACTTGCAGTTTGCGTGATATTCGTCTTACGACGAGTGATATGCAATACTATGTATTGCGTTGTGGATATTCAGTCTTTAATAAACTCAACAATATCTTCAATTTTACAATCAAGATATGCACATATTTTATCAAGTGTTTTTAATTCAACGTTTTCGTTAGCTTTTAATCTGCGAATTGTTTTACTATCTAAAATACACTCTTCACGAAGTTTATACGTTGAAACACCTTTTTGTTTCATTGTTTTAAATAATCTATCAAACTTAAACATTTAACACCCCTTTTATTGACATATATTATTATGGGGGTTATAATCTAAATTATTAAGGGGATATAATCCCCATATGATTGGTTATATTTAAATGAAAAAGTGTTGTATTGTTGGGCATAGAAAATGCGTAAAAAGTTATATACAAACTTAATCGTTACCTTAAACTTTCTTAATATTTAAAATATCATCAGCAGAACAATCTATAAACGAACACAATTTAGATAAAGTTGCAAGCGTTGGTTGCGCTCTACCAGAAAGATATTGCGAAACCGTTGCACTACTAACACCTATTGCCTTTGCAATATCGCTTTTCTTCATCCCCGATTGCTCTATTTCACGCTTTAAATTTTCTGTAATAATTAAATCTAAATTCTTTTCCATAGCACAATTATATACGGGACAACCCGTCTTTGTTAGTTGCTTTTTATTCCTTCGGTTTTGTAGCCGAAGCCTTTTTTTCTCTTAA
>JAGCLN010000076.1 GCA_017646945.1 Clostridia bacterium
GATTGTATTGACGGCGATTTACCTTAGTGCCTGCTGGAACCATGAAAAGGCCGGTACAGTCAAGGAACATTGCGCCTTCAAGCGGAGTCATACGGGAAACTTCGGTGTTGCCGTATTCGTTATAATACTTTCCTTCGGGGTGAGCCCAAAGCCATAATTTGTCTTTTAAAATAGCCATAAAAATCTCCTTTTGTTGTGTTTTATCACACAAATTTTATACAAATATTATAAACCTATAAAAAGTTGGTGTCAATACGTTTTTTGTAAAAAACGGAAATATTATTTTAGGCGGAAAAAATTTCAATTATGGACTTAAAACGCTTGTAAAATAGAGTGGGTTATGCTATAATTATTACAAATAATTATTTATATCTTTTCGGAGTTTCTGTTACTGACGGATAGTTATGGTTTACCATAGTGGAGCAGAAATGATTACAATCGCTTGATTGAGCCGACCGTCTGGGCGTACTTCTTTTAAAGGATAGGTGCGTCTTTTTTTATTACCATTTAAAAAACGGCGTGGCTAATTAGGTAAAACCAAGAAGATATATTAAGGAGAATTTTATGAAAAAAGTAGCGATTATTATGGGTAGCGATAGCGATTTACCTATCGTTGAAAAGGGCGTTAACGTTTTAAAAGAATTCGGCGTTCCGTTTGAAGTTCACGTTTATTCGGCGCATAGAACCCCCGAAGAAGCAGGCGTTTTCGCATCGAGCGCTAAGCAAAACGGCTTTGGCGTTATTATTGCCGCGGCAGGTATGGCGGCTCACTTAGCGGGCGCACTCGCCGCAAGAACAACGCTTCCCGTAATCGGTATTCCCTGCAAGTCTTCCGCGCTTGACGGGATGGACGCGTTGTTATCAACCGTTCAAATGCCAACGGGTGTTCCCGTAGCGACCGTTGCAATTAACGGCGCGGGCAACGCCGCTCTCTTAGCAATTCAAATGCTCGCTTTAAGCGATGAAGATTTGGCTAAGAAGCTTGAAGACAAGAAGGCGCAAGACAGAGTTAAGGCTTTGGAAAAGGACGCGAAAGTCTTTGCAAATTTCAACTAAAATAAAACAAAAATTTTTTAATTCATTATTAAAGGAGATTAATATTATGGCAAACAAACTTGTTTACACAGGTAAAACTAAAAACGTATACGCGCTTGACAACGGCAACTATTTATTAAAGTTCAAAGACGACTGTACTGGTAAAGACGGCGTGTTTGACCCGGGTGAAAACTCAGTAGGTTTAACTATTGACGGCGTTGGTGACGTTAACCTTAGAATGTCTATATACTTCTTTGAAAAGGTAAACGCAGCGGGAATCAAAACTCACTACGTATCTGCTGACCTTAACGATACTACTATGGAAGTATTACCTGCAAAACCCTTTGGTAAAGGTTTAGAAGTTATCTGCCGTCACAAAGCAGTTGGTAGTTTCTTACGTCGTTATAGTGATTATATCGAAGAAGGCGCAGACCTTCCCGCTTACGTTGAAACTACTTTCAAAAACGATGAAAAGGGCGATCCGTTAGTTACTAAGGACGGTCTTATTGCTCTTGGCGTTATGACTGACGCTCAGTATGAAGACGTTAAGGTTATGACTCAAAAGATTACTCAAATCGTTGCAGACGACCTTAAAGAAAAGGGTTTAATTTTATACGATATCAAGTTTGAATTCGGTTACGATAAAGACGGTTCGGTTATGCTTATTGACGAAATCGCGTCTGGTAACATGAGAGTTTACAAAGACGGTAAGTACATCGATCCGATGACTTTATCTAAACTTTTCTTTGCTTAAATCAAACCTTAATTCTTTTTAGGAGGAAATCAAATGGGAGGCTTTTTTGGAGCGGTAGGAAAGTCGGACGTAATTTCTAACGTGTTTTACGGTACCGACTACCATTCTCACTTAGGTGTTAAGAGGGGTGGTGTTGCCGCATACAACGCTGAAGACGGGCTTCAAAGGGAAATTCACAACATTGAAAACTCTCCCTTTAGAACGAAGTTTGCCGATATTTTTGATGATTTTTCCGGTTGTAGCGCAATCGGTTGCATAAGTGATTCCGACCCGCAACCGCTTCTTATCCGTTCAAAACTCGGCAAGTACGCAATTTGCATTATCGGTAAAATCAACAATGCGGAAGACCTTATCAAAGACTATCTTGACGAGTACGGCGCGCACTTCGATACTCTTTCGGGCAGTAAGGTAAACCTTACGGAACTCGTTACCGCGCTCATCAATCATAGAGATACTTTTGCCGAAGGTATAAGATTCGCGCAAAGCGTAATTGACGGAACTGCGTCTATCCTTATTCTTCAAGAGGGTGGCAAGCTTATCGCTGCAAGAGATAAACTCGGCAGAATTCCTATTATTATCGGTAAAGGGGAAGACGGTTATTGCGTAACCTTTGAATCTTTTGCCGCATACAAGCTCGGTTACAAACCGTTAAGGGATTTAGGCCCTGGCGAAATCGTTGAAATTTCTGCTGACGGCGTTGAAGTTTTAATGCCCGCGCTTGAAGAAATGAAAATTTGTTCTTTCCTTTGGACTTATTACGGGTACCCTGCGTCCTGTTACGAAGGCGTTAACGTAGAATATTCTCGTTGCAAAAACGGTGAGATTATGGCAAAGTCCGATGCGGAAGAAATTAAAAACTACAATATTGACTACGTTGCCGGCGTTCCCGATTCAGGCACGCCCCACGCGATAGGATATGCAAGGGAAAGCGGAATCCCCTTTGCTCGTCCTTTTATTAAATACACGCCTACTTGGTCGAGAAGTTTCACCCCGTCAAAGCAGTCTGAAAGAAACAAGGTTGCAAAGGCGAAACTCTTACCCGTTGAACACTTTATTGACGGAAAGAACCTTTTATTCGTTGACGACTCTATCGTTAGGGGAACTCAACTTAAAGGCACGGTTGACTTCCTTTATGAAAACGGCGCGAAAGAAGTTCATATTCGTTCCGCTTGTCCGCCTATCTTTTACAGTTGCAAGTACTTAAACTTCACTCGTTCAACTAGTGAAATGGAACTTATTGCAAGATGTATCATTGTAGAACTCGAAGGCGAAGAAGGTTTAAAATATATTTCTGAATATGCCGATGGTACAACTGTTCGCGGTAAAAACCTTCGTAAAAAAATGGCTGAAAAATTCCATTGTAAAACCGTTGAATTCCAGTCCTTAGACGGGCTTTGTAAATCAATCGGTGTGGACAAGTGTAAGTTGTGTACTTATTGTTGGACGGGCAAAGAATAATTTTTAAGCCGTTATAAACGGCGTTAGGCTTCGTTTACTGCCGTCAACCTATGACCGCAACAACCAACAAGGTTAGTCGCGCCCATAGGCTTGCCGTCGAGCCTTGCCTAACTTGTTTCTAACGTCTTAAAACGAGTTTTAATCCGTTATAAACTTCGCGAGTACTGCGTTAACTGCAAAGCCGTTGCACTAACGATGACCAGCAAGGTCTATCGTTACCGCCCCGTCTTTGCGAGCCTTGTCTTGCTTGTTTCTAACGTCTTAAAATCTCACGTTGAACAAACTTTAATCCGTTATAAACGGCGTTATGCTTCGTTTCTACTTAGCCGATAGACTTCGATGACCAAAA
>JAGCLN010000077.1 GCA_017646945.1 Clostridia bacterium
CGCTATGAAAAAACTATTAACTTTAACTTTGGCTAGCCTTATCGTTTCTCTTTCGCTTGGGCTTGATAACTCTAAAGCGCCTTTCGTTTTTAATAACGCCGAACAGTTTTCGGCAAAGTGATTTTCATCTCTATCTCTTTTACCGTAATAATGCTCGTAACCACTTGGTATACAGTTTTCATAGGTGGAATAACTATCGCCTATAATAAGAAGATTTTTCATAATAAGTCCTTAAATTTTAAACGTTAACTGCGATAAAAAAGACGGCGGAAAGCCGTCTTTTTTTATATTAGATTTTGTATATCCAGCCGAAAGTATCTTCAACCTTGCCCCATTGAATACCGGTTAAGGTATCGTAAAGCATTTGAGTTACTTCGCCGATTTGACCGTTAGATACGGGGTACTTAACGCCGTCGTACATAAGTTCACCGATAGGTGAAATAACGGCTGCGGTGCCACAACCGAACGCTTCTTCTAAAGCGCCAGTCTTCATAGCGTCTAAAAGTTCATCGATAGATAAAAGCCTTTCTTCAACGGTAAATCCCTTGCTCTTTAATACTTCGATACAACTCATTCTCGTAATACCGGGAAGAATTGAGCCTGAAAGCATCGGGGTTACGATTTTGCCGTTGATTTTGAACATAACGTTCATCGCGCCAACTTCTTCGATATACTTTCTTTCAACGCCGTCAAGCCATAAAACTTGAGAATAACCCTTGTCTTCCGCGCGCTTGCCCGCTCTTGTTGAAGCGGCGTAGTTACCACCGCACTTAGCGTAACCAGTACCACCGCGAACGGCTCTAACGTCTTCATTTTCAATCATGATTTTAACGGGGTTAATACCTTCTTTATAGTAACTGCCAACGGGCGATGCGATAATAACGAATTCCGCATTGTGAACTGAGTGAACGCCGAGAGTTTCGTCGTTACCGAACATAAACGGTCTTAAATAGAGAGAAGTGCCTGCGCTTGACGGGGTCCATTCTTGTTCAACTTCAACGAACTTGGTTAAAAGTTCAAAAGCAACGTCTTCGGGAATAGTGGGAAGGCAAAGTCTTTCAGCCGAACGGTTAAGTCTTTTAACGTTTTCCATCGGGCGGAACATTTGCACGCCACCATCTGCTCTTCTATACGCTTTTAAGCCTTCGAAGATTTCCGCGCCGTAGTGTAAAACGGTGCTTGCAGGGTGAATAGAAATATTTTCAAACGGAACGATTCTTGCATTGTGCCAACCTTTTTCTTGCGACCAAGTAATCATCGCCATGTGGTCTGAAAAATACTTACCAAAACCTAAGGTGTTATCCGCAGGTTTTACCTTTTTATTAGCAGTTTTAACAATTTTGATTTCCATAGTTTACTCCTTAAAATTCCGCGCCTATCTTCATAGCCGTCTTGTTGATTTCAAGCATATCCGCAAGCTTTGCTGATATTACTTTTTTAAGAGTTTCATCAATAGACTTTTCATCGTAGTTGCCGGTAACTTTTAAAAGTTTACCAACGATAATCATGTTTGCAAGCGTAGGACAGTTGTTTTCACTCGCCAAACGAGTTGCGGGAAGATAAACAACTTCAACGTCAGTTCTTTCAACCTTTCTTTCGATAAGGGTGCTATCTAAAATAATGATACCGCCTGCCTTAACGGTCTTTTCAAACTTGTCAAGAGAAGGAAGGTTCATCGCAACTAACACGTCAGGATTATCAATGATAGGCGAACCGATACTTTCATCGCTAATGATTACTGAACAACTTGCCGTACCGCCACGCATTTCGGGACCGTAAGAAGGAAGCCAACTTACGTTTTTTTCTTCGGTTAAGCCCTTGTATGCTAAGAACTTACCTGAGAATAAGATACCTTGACCGCCAAAGCCTGAGAATAAATATTTAGTAGTTTTCATAATTAATTATCCTCCTTTTTAGACCTATCTTTATAAATGCCCAAAGGATAGTAGGGAATCATTTTTTCGTCAACCCACTTCAAAGCGTCCTTAGGTGTCATACCCCAGTTGGTAGGACAGGTTGATAAAACTTCAACGAGTGAGAA
>JAGCLN010000078.1 GCA_017646945.1 Clostridia bacterium
CGATAAGGGTAGAAACGTTAAAACGGCAGGTCCTTCTATGCCAGTAGCCGTACTTGGTTTAGAATCAGTACCTAACGCGGGCGACCTTTTATACGCCGTTGAAGAAGCAAAACTCGGCGCACTCGTTGCTAGCGAAAGAAAGAATAGAGAAAGAGAAGAAATGATTAGAGAACAACAAAAGATTTCTCTTGACGACTTGTTCTCGAAAGTATCTTCCGGCGACCTTAAAAACCTTAACCTTATCGTAAAAGCAGACGTTCAAGGTTCAGTAGAAGCAATCAAGCAATCTATGATTGAACTTTCAAACGAAGAAGTAAAAGTTAACGTTATTCACGCAGCGGTTGGCGCGATTTCTGAAACGGACGTTAACCTTGCGGATTCTTCAAACTCTATTATTATCGGTTTCAACGTTCGTCCTGACACCAAGGCGAAAGCCCTTGCCGAACAAAACAAGATTGACGTTAAGTTATATAGAGTTATCTACGAAGCGATTGACGACGTTCAAAAGGCGCTTAAAGGTATGCTTGCGCCCAAGTTTAACGACGTATATATGGGTAAAGCCGAAGTTCGTGAAACGTTCAAGATTACCGGCGTTGGCACGGTTGCAGGCTGTTACGTTACCGATGGTAAGATTGTAAGAAACGGCAAACTTAGAATTTATCGTGATGACGTTATGATTTGTGAAGGTAACGTTTTACAACTCAAACGCTTTAAAGATGACGTTAAAGAAGTTCAACAAGGCTTTGAATGTGGTATGTCTATCGAGAAGTTTGACGATATTAAGATTGGCGACTTTATCGAATGCTATATCGTAGAAGAACAAAAGGCGTAAGTTATGAAAGGTAAGAGAACCGATAGGCTTAATAGTGAGTTTAGAAAACTCATTTACGAAGTAATTAGCACTAAACTTGAAATTGCGGGCGCAACCGAAATGTATTCCGTTACGGAAGTAGACGTTTCGCCCGACCTTAAACACGCAAAAGTGTATTTGAGCGTATATTCAACTGACGAGACTAAGGCAAAGGCCACTTTTGATGCTATTGCGCGCTCGTCCGTTGAAATTAGGCGTGAACTTTCACGCATGGCAACTATTCGCTACGTTCCCGAACTTAGATTTTATCGCGACGGAGCAAGTGAATATGGTAATAAGATAGAAACTATCTTAGCGGGTCTTACTTATGGAGAAAATAATGACGATAGCGGAGATAACAACTGAACTTTCAAAAGCAAAATCAGTTTTGATTTTCAGCCACAATAGACCTGACGGGGATACCGTTGGTAGCGCCACCGCGTTGCGACTTGCCCTTATTAAAAAGGGCGTTCGCGCAGATTTAGCGTGCCATAACGATATTCCTGAAAAACTTAAATATATAAAATCGGTGAACGAATATTCGCCAAGCGTTGATAAAACCGTTTCCTACGATGCTTTCGTTGCGGTTGATTGCGCTAACGAGTATATGTTTACCGAACTTTACGGTAAGTTTTGCAAGCATAAAAACACCTTTAATTTCGACCATCACGTATCTAACACTCGCTATGCGAAATACAATTTTGTTGAAGAATCGGCGGCAACTTGCGAGATAATTTATGCGGTTATCAAAGAGCTTGGCGTTGAGATTGATAGTGAGATTGCAACTTCTCTTTTAACGGGTCTTATTACCGATACGGGCGTTTTCTATCACTCAAACACTACCGATAGAACGTTACTTATTGCATCGGAACTTAAAAAGTTAGGCGCAGACCTTAACTTTATTATCAAAAAGAACTTCAAAGACCAGTCTAAAGAAAGGGCTAAGTTATACGGAAACGTTATTTCGAGAATGAGACTTTATCTTGACGATAAGGTTGGCGTTATAACGATTTCTAAAAAGGATATTGAAGAGGCGGGCGCGGTTAGTAATATGACCGAAGGTTTTATAGATTACGTTATGACCGTTGATACCGTTGAAGTTGCCATTTCTCTTTTAGAAACGGGCAA
>JAGCLN010000079.1 GCA_017646945.1 Clostridia bacterium
GTAGAATAACCCCAAGCGATATCGATAATATCGACTATGAAGATTTAATCGTTAAGGCTTTGGAAATAAAAAAAGATATTGTTGAACGCGATGAAAAAGAAAGTGGGGATAGAATGCTTCTTAACTTTGGGCATACTATCGGCCACGCAATAGAAAAACTTTACGATTACAAAGTTTCCCACGGAGAGTGCGTGTTAAAGGGTATGGCATATTCGTTAAAGTACTCTAACGAGTTTGGGTATTTAAGCGATTTAGACTATAAACTCGCGCTTGAATTTTTAAGTAAAGCAGAAGTATCGTTAACAACGAATTTTAAGATTGAAGATATTTTAAAAATTGTAAAATCGGATAAGAAAGCAGACGGGGATATGGTAAACTTCGTTTTCGCAAAGGGCTTTGGTTTATCCGTTATTGAAAAAATTGAAATTAGTAAACTTGCAAAGTGAGAAAAATGGAAGTATTTAAGATAAAACAATCTTCCTTGTTAGGAGAGATAACCGCCCCACCGTCAAAGTCGTTCGCGCATAGAGTATTGCTTTGCGCCTACCTATCCGGCGGTAAAGTTACGGTTAAAAATATAGGCGAGTCTGACGATGCTATCGTTACGTTAAACGCCCTCAAAACGCTCGGCGCTTGCGTGGAAGAAATACCTAACGGCGTTATCGTTAAAAAAGGCGAAACACCAACCGATAAGGTGGTTATTGACTGTAACGAGAGTGGCTCATCGCTTAGATTTTTGCTTCCCGTAGTATCGGCGCTCGGCGTAAAAACTGAGTTTACAGGCAAGGGTAAATTACTTCAAAGACCCATTAGTGAACTCGTTGAATGCCTTAATGAAAACGGTGCGGATATTTCGGGTTTAAGCGTTAGCGGTAAACTTAAAAGCGGTAAATATCGTATTGACGGCTCGGTTAGTTCGCAGTACGTAAGCGGTTTACTATTAGCCCTTTCTTTCCTTGACGGTGAGAGCGAGATAATCATAAACAAAACTCTCGTTTCCAAGCCGTACGTTGATATAACGGTAGCCGTTTTAAAAGAGTTTGGCGTAAAAGTTTTTGAAACGGATAGTGGCTATAAAATTTACGGTGGTTACAATTTAGATAAAGATGAATTCGTTGTAGAAGGCGACTGGTCGGGAGCATCTTTTATATTAGTAGGCGGTGCGATAAACGGCAAAGTTACTGTGAACGGCATTAACGTAAATTCCGTTCAAGGCGATAGAAAAATTATTGATATATTAAAAGAGTTTGGCGCAAAGGTAACCGCTATAGAAAATAGTGTTACGGTTGAAAAATCCAACCTTAAAGGCATAACAATCAATATGGAAAACGAGCCTGACCTTTGCCAAATAGTTTCAGTTTTAGGCGCAAACGCGAGCGGAATAACTCAAATTTACGGCGTAGAGCGTTTAAAAATAAAAGAAAGCGATAGAATAACCGCAATTATCAAAATGCTTACGAGTTGTTCTATTAAAGCCGAATACGATGGTGAAAAGATTATCGTTTATGGTGGTAAGGTAACGCCAAATGCATTGAGCGGTGGTAAGGACCATAGAACGGTAATGTCCAGCGCGATACTCTTAACCGCTTGCGGTGGTGAAATTACTGGCGCGGAATATTACACTAAGTCTTATCCCGAGTTTATAAACGATTATAGAAAGATAGGGGGAAAACTCGATGTCGAAATTTTTAGGGAATAATTTAAGTGTTGAAATTATCGGCGAATCGCACCTTCCCGAAATTAAAATGACGGTAAAAGGCTTTCCAAAGTTCACTTTTGATAGCGAAGAGCTTATGGAGTTTTTATCAAGGCGCAAAGCATCATCTTTCGCCTATTCAACGCCGAGAAAGGAAACAGACATTCCTATATTTGAAAACGTTTTAGGAAACGAAATTGACGGTGATTTTTCCGTTATTATTAAAAACGAAAACGTTAAAAGCGGGGATTATAGCGACCTTTACGGCAAGCCACGTCCGTCACACGCCGATTACGCTTGGCACTTGAAAGACGGCGCGCTTGATTTTAGCGGTGGCGGTAGGTTTTCGGCAAGGTTAACAAGCGTTTACGCCGTACTTGGCGGTATTTGTAAACAATACCTTGAAAGTAAAAATATTAAAGTTGCAAGTTATCTTCAATCGGTTGGAAAGGTGAGTGGGCGCTCGTATAAAGACGGCGAAGTTAGTTATAACGAAGTAGTAACTAACGCTAAAACTTTCCCCGCGCTTTCAAACCATGAAGAAATGATTAAAGAAATTGAAAACGCAAAATTACATGGCGATAGCGTTGGCGCGGTTGCGGAAGTTGTGGTTTACAATCTTCCTGCCGGCGTTGGCAACAATTTGTTTGAGGGGTTAGAAGGCAAACTTTCAAGCCTAATCTTCTCAATTCCCGCGGTAAAGGGCGTTGAGTTTGGTTCGGGTTTTGATATGGCAACTTCTTACGGCTCGAAAGTAAACGATGAACTTTTCTACGATGGCGATACCGTAAAATTAAAGTCGAACAACAACGGCGGAATTAACGGCGGAATATCGAACGGTTTTAACGTAACTATGCGCGTGGCGTTCAAGCCGACCCCATCAATTTCCATAGAACAAAACACGATAGATCTCGTATCTAAACAAAACGTAAAAATTAAAGTTAACGGTAGGCACGATTCTTGCGTTGCAGTAAGAGGTGTTCCCTGTATTGAAAGCGCAGTAGCAATAGCGTTAGTCGATGAAATTTTAGGATGATAGATATGAAAAATTTAACTGAGATTAGAAACAATATTGATAAAATTGACGACCAAATTATTGAACTTTATAAAGAGAGAATGGCACTTTCAAAAGAAGTTGGCTTAATCAAAGCGCAAACTGAAACTGCCGTTTGTGACGGTAAAAGGGAAAAGGAAATCGTTTATAGGCTTTCTCAAAAATGCCCTGAAGAAATTAGGCTTTACGTTAAAGAACTCTACGATGCAATTTTCTATTCAAGCAAGGCTTATCAAAGCAAGTTTACAGTTAACAATTCGCCTGTGAAAGCAGAGATTGATAAAATTATAGAAAATCCGCTTGAAGATTTTCCAGTTGACGGAACGGTTGCTTGCCAAGGCGTTTACGGTGCTAATAGCGGAAAAGCTGCTGAAAAGATTTTCCCCATATCAGATATTACTTATTTTAAGACTTTCGAGGGCGTTTTCAACGCGGTAGAAAAGGGACTTTGCGAGTACGGTGTTTTGCCGATTGAAAACAGTACCGCAGGTTCTGTGTTAGAAGTTTACGATCTTATGAGAAAGTACGATTTCCATATCGTAAAGAGCGTTCGCACTCAAATCGACCATTGTTTAGCGGTTAAGCAAGGTGCTGAACTTAAAGATATTAAAACTATAATTTCCCATTCCCAAGCGCTTTCTCAATGTGCGGAATTTGTTAAAAAATTAGGAGTTAAGGCGGAAAGTGTTGAAAATACCGCCGTTGGCGCAAAGTTGGTTTCGGAAGGGAACGACTTAACCGTTGGCGTTCTTTGTTCTAAAGAGTGCGCTACTAATTACGGCTTAAAAATCGTTGAACCGAGAGTTCAAAATAGCGAAAAGAACTTTACAAGATTTATTTGCATTAGCAAAAAATTAAAGATTTACAAGGGTGCTGATAAGATTAGTATTATGACTAGTTTGGCGCACACCCCAGGTTCTCTTAATAAAATCGTTAGCCGTTTCTATGCGTTCGGTTTAAACCTTACCAAGATTGAATCTCGCCCGATTGAAGGTAGCGACTTCGAGTTTATGTTCTACTTCGATTTTGAAGGGGATATTTTAGATTATCAAGTTAGAAATCTTATTGCTGAACTCGATAACGGCTCGGATAAATTCGTGCTTTTAGGAACTTATAAGGAAAGCATATGAAACACTGTTTGATAGGCGAAAAACTTTCGCACAGTTACTCAAAAGAAATTCATAACGCTTGCGGTTTAGATTATACGCTTAAAGAAATTTGTAGGTGTGGCGTAGGCGATTTTGTTTTGAATTCTGATTTCGGCGGTTTTAACGTTACGATTCCTTATAAAAAAGACGTTTTAGGTTTTTTAGACGAAATTAGCGATGATGCAAAATCGATAGGCGCGGTAAACACCGTAGTTATAAAAAACGGTAAGCGTTACGGATATAATACCGACGTTTTCGGGCTTTTATATACCCTTGAGAGAAAGGATATAAATTTAAGCGGTAAAACGGTTATGATACTCGGCACGGGCGGAGCGTCAAACGCCGTTAAACACGTTGCCGAAAAACTTGGAGCAAGCAAAATTATTATCGTTGGAAGGAATTCCGATATTAATTATGAAAATTGTTATAACTATTCCGCTCACGTGTTGTTTAACGCAACCCCCGTGGGTATGTTTCCTATGGTAGACGACGCGCCTATTGACTTATCTAAGTTAAAAGGCGTTAGCGCGGTTATTGACCTTGTTTACAATCCGCAAAAAACTAAACTTTTACTTCAAGCGGAAAAACTTGGGCTTACCTATTCTAACGGAATACCTATGCTCGTTGAACAAGCGCTTTCAGCCCAGGATTTGTGGCTTTCAAAAACTCACGAAGCTACTTTATCGGAAAGTTTAATTTTAAAAATAACGAAAGAAAAGTTGAATATTTGTTTAACGGGTATGCCGGCATCGGGTAAAAGCACGATAGGAAAAATGCTTGCAAAAAAGTTAAACCGCGAGTTTATTGACCTTGATGAAGAAATTGTAAAATTTAGCGGTAAAACGCCTGCTGAATTAATAACTACGCAAGGCGAAGCCGAGTTTAGAAAAATCGAAACGGAAGTTTTAAAAGCGGTAGCGTTTAAATCAGGCGTGGTAATTTCGCTTGGCGGTGGTGCTATCATTAGTGAAGAAAATCGTGAAATGATTTCAAAAAATTCGGTTACCGTTTACGTTAAGAGAGATTTATCCCTTCTTACAACTGGTGGTAGACCGCTTTCTATTGCCAAAGGCGTTGAAACGTTGTATAATGAAAGAAAAGCTTATTATGAAACCGCTGATATAACGGTGGAAAATAACGGCGATATAGAAACCGCTGTAAAGGAGATTTTAAAAGAGTATGAAACTGCTTGTAATCAATGGTCCAAACCTTAATATGCTTGGCGTTAGAGAGCCTAATCTTTATGGAAAAGAAGACTATAAGGCGCTTGTTTCATATATTAAAGGCGTTGCAAAGGAAAACGGAGTGAGCGTAAAAGTAGTTCAATCAAACTATGAAGGCAAACTCGTTACCATTATTCAAAAAGCCAAAGATAAGTTTGACGGAATTATTATAAACGCAGGGGCGTACACTCATACGAGCGTTGCGATACTCGATGCTTTAAAGTCAGTTGGTCTTTTAACGGTAGAAGTTCACTTAACCGATATCAACTCTCGCGAAGAATTTAGACGTTTAAGTTACGTTTCAATGGTTGCCGAAAAGCAAATAGCCGGCAAGGGTTTTGCTGGTTATAAACAAGCAATAGAATATTTTGCTCAAAGGGGCTAAGCAAATAAAAAACAAGGTGCGTTCGCACCTTGTTTTATTATAAAGTTTTAATTATTTAATTTTGGTATAAACGCGTCCTGAATTTGTCATAACACCGTCTTCATAAGTGAATAACGTTTTTCCAAAGTCGCCATCAAACTGGAACCAAATATCGTTGCCGTCAATAGTGAAAGTAGAATAGCCGATATCGTACATTGTTCCATTTTTATATCCTATGTAGCTAACTTTGAAGTCATCAGTAAACGCGTATACGTGATTGTATTCGTTTCCGCCGTAAGTGTAAGTACAACTCCAGGTGCCGTAGATCTTAGTCATGTCGTTACTGTCTGCATCTTTACAAGCGGTAAAAATAGATAACGCCATAATCAAGGTAAGTAAAAGAGTGCTAAGTTTTAATACTTTTTTCATAAATCTTTTCTCCTTAAAGTAAGATAAGAAAATAATATCACAAAATGAGATAAATGTCAATATCTCACAATGAGATTTTATATAATAATTTTATAAAATATTATTGGGGGAATAGATGTGAGAATTAAAGATTTAAGAGAGGATAATGACTTAACTCAAAAAGAAGTTGCGTCTTATCTTCAAGTAAAGCAAAACACCTATTCTCAGTATGAGAATGGGCAACGGCAAATCCCGATTGAACTATTAATTTCACTTGCTAAGTTTTACGGTACTTCTACCGATTATATATTAGGATTAACAAACAATAAAAAACCGTATTAAAAAACAAGGTGCGTTCGCACCTTGTTTTATTATAAA
>JAGCLN010000080.1 GCA_017646945.1 Clostridia bacterium
CGCGAGCCTTGTCTTGCTTGTTTCTAACGTCTTAAATATTTTATCAAACAGACCAACAAGGTCAATCTCACCCAAAACCCTTCGCGAGCCTACTTGTGCTTGCAACTAACGGCTTAAAATATTTTATAAGACTTTCAATAATAAATAAAAACCACAACGCAATACAAAGTATTGCATCTCACGCGACGATAAGTCGCATATCACGCTTGCGGTAGCAAGCATATCACGCAAATCTTTGATTTGCATATCACTCAAACAAAAAAGGTAGGCGGTTGCCTACCTTTTTGTTATGCAATAATATTTACAAGTCTTCCTTTGATTACGATAACCTTTTTAACGGGTTTGCCTTCAAGTGCTTTGATAATGGCTTCGCTTTCAAGGGCGATTGTTTCAATGTCTTTAACGTCTGCATCGCTGGGAACGTTAATCTTCGCTTTTACCTTGCTGTTGATTTGAACGGCATATTCAATTTCGTCTTTAATAAGCGCCTTTTCGTCAAATACGGGGTAGTCGCTTAAGAAGATTGATTTCTTGTTGCCGAGCATTGACCAAAGTTCTTCGCCAAAGTGGGGCGCGAACGGTGCAATCAATAAAACTAAGTCGCTTATGCACTCTTTCATAAACGCAACGTTTTTGTTTTCTTGCAAAAGAGTATCGTACTTATAAATTGCGGAAACGTATTCCATAAGTCTTGCAAGCGCGGTGTTGAAAGAGAATTGTTCCATATCCCTATCAACGCTCTTAATAGTATAGTGTCTAATAAAGTTAAGTTCCTTTTCGTCTTTGTTAAAGTTGGTGACTTTATTGTTCTTGTAATCGTTTACGGTAGTAACGATTTTTTCAACTCTATCAACGAACTTTGCAATAGACTTAATACCGCCATCGTTCCAAGGACCGCCTTCAGTATAACTGAAACCGAACATAAGATACATTCTAAATATATCCGAACCATATTCCTTAACGTAATCGTCAGGTGAAATAACGTTACCGCGCGATTTACTCATACGGTTGCCGTCAGGCCCTAAAATAACGCCTTGGTGAACGAGTGATTTAAAGGGCTCGTCAAAGTTTAAGTAACCCATATCCCTAAGCGCTTTGGTGATAAATCTTGAATAGAGAAGGTGCATACAAGCGTGTTCCGCGCCACCAACGTACTTGTCAACCGGTAACATATCGTTAATAAGGTCAACGTTCCAAGGTTCTTTTTGGTTGTGCGCGTCAGGATATCTTAAGAAATACCAACTTGAACATACGAAGGTGTCGAGCGTATCGGGGTCTCTATGCGCTTTTCCGCCACAAATAGGGCATTTAACGTTAATGAATTTTTCGCATTTTGCAAGGGGTGACTTTCCATCGGGTTTAAACTCAACATCGTAGGGGAGTTTAACGGGTAAGTCTTCTTCGGGAACGGGTACGATACCACACTTTTCACAGTGGATAACGGGGATAGGCGCGCCCCAGTATCTTTGGCGGGAAACGAGCCAGTCGCGAAGTCTATAATTGATTTTGAAACCGCCTTGGTCCTTGCTTGCAAGGTCTTGTAAAATTGCCTTTCTACCTTCTTCGCAAGAAAGGCCGTCATAGTTAACACTGTTAACTAAAATACCATCGCCAACAAACGGAAGAGTATCGTCAACGCCCACGCCCTTAATTACACGAGTAATAGGAAGGTCGTACTTGTTTGCAAAAGCAAAGTCTCTTTCATCGTGCGCGGGAACGCCCATAACGCAACCTGTGCCGTAAGAGTAGAGAACGTAGTCTGAAATCCAGATAGGAACTTTCTTTCCGTTTACGGGGTTGATACAGTAAGCGCCTGTAAACGCGCCAGTCTTTTCTCTATCAAGAGAAAGTCTTTCAATTTCCTTAGTTTTAGCAGTATCTTCAACGTATTTTTCAACGGCAGGTCTTTGTTTATCGGTGGTGATAACCTTAACGAGCGGGTGTTCGGGCGCAAGCACAACGTACGAAACGCCGAATGCTGTATCCGCTCTTGTAGTGAACACTTTAAATTCGTTAGAGCCGTCTTCAAGGGTAAAGGTAATTTCACCGCCTACCGATTTACCTATCCAGTTCTTTTGCATAGCCTTGGTTTTTTCCGGCCAGTCAAGACCGTCAAGCCCGGTTAAAAGTTCTTCTGCGTAATCGGTAATCTTAAAGAACCATTGAGTTAAGTCTTTTTGAACAACCGTTGAATGACATCTTTCGCAAAGGCCTTGAACTACTTGCTCGTTTGCAAGTACCGTTTGACAACTCGGGCACCAGTTAACCGGCGCTTCCTTTCTGTACGCTAAGCCTTTTTTGTAAAGTTGTAAAAAGAGCCATTGAGTCCACTTATAATAGTCGGGCATACAAGTTTTAATTTCGTTAGACCAGTCGAACATTGCGCCCATTTCTCTTAAAGTATTTTCCATGGTTTCGATGTTCTTTTCTGTACTATCTTGTGGGTGAATACCCGTCTTTATAGCGTAGTTTTCAGCGGGAAGACCGAAAGCGTCAAAACCCATAGGTTGAAAGATTTCAAAACCTTTCATCTTTTTATATCTCGCATAACTATCGGTAGGACCGTAGTTATACCAGTGACCAACGTGGAGTTTTGCAGCGGAAGGGTATGAGAACATTTCTAAAACGTAGAACTTTTTATCAATATTTTTCTTGTCAAAATTATTGATTTTGTCCTTTTCCCATTTGGCTTGCCACTTTTTTTCAATAGTTTTAATATCCATAACGTCTCCTTAAGATAGGTGTAACTTTTACTATTCTAACACACAACCCACCAAAAAGACAAGTTTTTTTCAAAACTTTAAAATATTATTTTAATATCACTCTTGACAAAATTTGCTATCACCCCTAAAATATATCCGTAAGGAGAAATATTATGAGTAAAATTGTAACTATATCAAACGACTACTTATCAGTTGACATTTCAACGCTCGGCGCTGAAATCGTAAGCATTAAATATATGGGTAAAGAAAGAATTTGGCAGGGCTCGCCCGTATGGCAAGGCCACGCGCCCATACTTTTTCCTATCAATGGTTGCGTTTTTGACGGTTATTATGAAATTGACGATCAAAAGTATGAAATGAAAGCGCACGGCTTTGCAAGAAAAACGGAATATAAAGTCGTTGCCGAAGAAAAGACTACCGCAACTTTTTTAATCGAAAGCAATTTGGAAACTAAAAAGGTTTACCCCTTTGACTTTAAGTTTAGAGTAATGTTTAAAGTTGCTTGCCAAACCCTTCAAGTTTACTATATCGTTGAAAACCACGATAGCAAAAAACTTTTCTATAACGTTGGTTGCCACGAAGGTTACTTGTTAGATAGCAAGGTTAAAGACTACTATATCAAGTTTGACGGTGGCGAAACGGAAGTTGATAATTCCCTTTTAACCGAAAACTTTATAAATGACAAAAAGAGCGTTATTAAAATCGGCGATAAGGGTTTAAGCCTTGGCGAATTCTTTATTCCTGAAAACGACGGCGAGTCTATTATCGTTGAAAACATCAAGTCGAAGCGCGCTACTTTATGTAAGGGCGACGAAGAACTTTTATGCGTATACTACGGCGACTTCCCCCACCTTGTATTGTGGACGGAAGGCGACCAGCCGTTTATCGCAATCGAGCCTTGGACTGGGCTTCCCGACGTTCATGGTAGCGGTAGAAAAATCGAAGATAAAAAGTCTATCGATACCCTTGATGGAAATTGCAGTAAAACTTTCTATCACAGTATAACTTTCTTAGATTAAAATTAAAACGGCAAGCCGATTTTGGCTTGCCGTTATTTTATTTTGCTTTACGGTTTTTTATAGTTGTTTTTAATAAAGTCAACGATAGCGGGCGTCCATACGTTAGTAACGAAATCTTGCGTTGCGTGAACGTTGTCAATCGTATCTCTTTCCGTGCTAAAATCAAGCGCGTTATAGGTATCGAAAACGTCAATGCCGTATTTTTGGCAAACTTGTTTAACCGCCGTTTCATAGTAGTCTTTACGCATAGTTCCGTCTTGCCTAACTTCTTCTGAAATATCGTAGTGGAAACTCGTCATAAAGAAGACGTAACTTTTTGTATAATTAGTTTTCAAGTTAGAGCATAAACTGTTTAACGCGCCGTAGAAAGTGGTGTTTTGCGTATCGTTAATAGTTCCTAATGGAACTAACGCCGAATCGTTAACACCGCACATAACTGCAATAACGTCGGTATTAGTAGAAATTTGGTCGTATCTTAAACACATTGCATTGTGAGCGTTATACGCGTTGTGGCAAGTGCAGTTTTCAACGACCGCGCAAGTAGACCAACCCACGCCGTAATTAGTAACGTTGTAAATGCCGTAGTTAAGGAAAAGGTTAACGGGGTAGGAAAACTCAATTCCCTGTCCAAGCGTAAGACTGTCACCTAAGCAAGCGATTGAAAGTTTTGTAATATCAACCGGTTCTGGTTCTTCAACTTCGTTACCGGATGTGCTATCGCTAGAATTATCGTTTGAATTTTTGCAACCTACAACGGTAAGTAGCGTAGTTGAAATTAAAGCGTTAATAAAAATTGTAAACAATCTTTTGAAAAATCCTTTCATAATTGTGCTCATCCTAATCGCGAGTTTTATTTGGGCGATTTTAGTATACAATATTAAAAAATTAAATGCAATAAAAAATATACTATTTGTTGTAAACGACTTGAAATTTTCTACA
>JAGCLN010000081.1 GCA_017646945.1 Clostridia bacterium
GTTTCGCTTGATAATCCTTATTTATACGGCGCACCGTTACTCTTTCCGGTAAATAGAATAAGCGGTGGTAAATTTAAGTTTGAAAATAGGGAATACGTTTTTCCTATAAATGAAGAAAAAACCAACTGTCATTTACACGGAGTACTTCACGAAACGCCGTTTAATGTTGATAACTTTACAAAAAATTCGGTAGTTTTATCGTATACGGCAACAAAATCTAAACCGTATTTGCAATTTTTAAACGAGTTTAAGGTTACCGTTAAGTATAAATTATTAAAGAGTGGAATTAAGATTGAAACTAAGTTTAAAAACTTATCAAATTTTAATATGCCTATAATGTTTGGCTATCACACAACCTTTAATTCTAAATTTAAAAGCGATGCAAACCCCGTTGTAAAAGCGAGCGTTTCAGTTGAAATAGAAAGGGAAATGACTAACTATTTACCAACTGGTAAAACGCCGAGTTTTGACGAGGTTTCAAGTAGTTTAAATAACGGCTCGTTTAATCCGTTATCTAAGCCGATAAGTAGGCATTATAAATGCAAAAACAATGGTAAAATCGCAATTTTTGATAAAAATTCAAACTTAACTGTTCTATATAAAAACAGTAAAAATCTAAATTTTAGATTGATTTATAACGGGGACGCATCAGAGTATATTTGCTTAGAACCGCAAAACGTTATGGCAAATGCTATAAACTCTCCGTTTAATAGTGATTTTGCAGGCGTTAGGTATATAAAGCCTAATAAAACCGCTGTGTTTAAATCACAGATTCTACTTAAAAAAGGAAATAAACTATGAAAATAACTTGGTTAGGTCAAGGCGGATTTTTGTTCGATATTAACGGTTTTAAAATTATTATCGACCCGTATTTATCTGATAGCGTTAAAAAGATTGAACCGCAAAATTATAGGCGCGTTCCCGTAAAAGAAGATTTTTTAACTATTAAGCCAAGCGTTATCGTTTTAACCCATAATCATTTGGACCATACCGACCCTGAAACGCTTGAAAATTATCTTCCACAAGGCGATATAACCGTTTTAGCATCGTTTAACGCTTGGAAAACGGTTAGAGAAAAGTTTCCGAACGTAAAAAATAACTACGTTTCCTTTAACGCTGGTAGTGAATGGACGGAAAACGGCGTGTTATTCAAAGCCGTTTACGCCGAGCATTCGGATAATTACGCAATCGGCGTTATAATTTCATACGCTGGTAAAAATTATTACGTTGCAGGCGATACTTTGTATAATGAAAAGGTGTTTGCAAGCATAACCGATAAGATTGATTACTGTTTTATTCCCGTAAACGGTAAGGGAAACAATATGAATTTTACCGAAGGTAAAAGGTTTGCTAAGCGTTTAAACGCGGTGGTAATTCCTATGCATTGTGGCCTATTTGATAATATTGACTTAAAGTCGTTTGAAAGCGATAATAAAATCGTGTTTGATTTCTACGAAGAAAAGGAGTTTTAATTTATGAAAATCACTAAACTTGAAGTAATTAAAGTTAAACCGAGATGGATGTTTTTAAAAATGTATACCGATAAAGACATCGTTGGTCTTGGCGAACCGGTGTTAGAAGGGCATTGTAATGCGGTTGAGGCGGTTATTAAAGAGTTTGAAGAGTATTTAATCGGTAAAGACCCTATGCAAATCGAGCATCATATTCAAGCGCTTTATCGCGGTGGTTTCTATCGTGGTGGTCCGCTTATGCTTTCCGCAATAAGCGGTATTGAGCAAGCGATGTGGGATATTAAGGGTAAGTATTATAACTGCCCCGTATATGAAATGCTCGGTGGTAAATGCCGTGATAAGATTAGAATGTATACTCACATTAAAAGAGCGGGCGTTGCAGGCGAATTTCCTATTGAAGAAATGCTCAAAATTGCCGATGAACGCTTAAAAGACGGATATACTGCGCTTAAATATTCAATAATTCCACCTATTAAACAAGTGGAAAGCCCTGAAAACACTTATAAGCACGTTGAAAGATTTGCAAAGGTTAGAGAAAGAATAGGCGATAAGGTTGATTTGGCAATCGATTTCCACGGCAGAGTTTCGCCTGCTATGGCAAAGCGTTTAATCGAACTTTTAAAACCGTATATGCCTATGTTTATCGAAGAGCCTTGCCTTCCTGAAAACGTTGACACGATGGTAAGTATCGCAAACTCAACTACCGTTCCTATTGCAGCGGGCGAAAGATTATTCGGCAAGTGGCAGTATAGAGAACTTATTGAAAAACAAGCGGTATCTATTATTCAACCTGATATTTGTCACGTTGGCGGTATTTATGAGGGTAGAAAACTTGCCGCTATGATAGAGATGTATTACGGCACGGTTGCTCCGCATAATCCATTAGGACCTATATCTCTTGCAAGTTGCTTGCAACTCGATACTTGTATTCCTAACTTCTTAGTTCAAGAACACCCCGGTAATCCCGATAAGTCTGACCTTGGCGTTGGTTACA
>JAGCLN010000082.1 GCA_017646945.1 Clostridia bacterium
AGTAGTTGTATATCGCTCTTTTAGCAATATCGGCATCGGCTAAGGACTTGTGCGTTTCCACCGTAACGGAAATACCAGAAAGTTCCTTTTCAAACGATGATTTTAAAAACTCAACGTCTTTTTCACTAATAGTTATATCGCTTATTAAATTGATTTTTACCGCCCCGTTTTTATACACCGCGTTTTTTAAACGCATATCGCCTAAATCGGGATTGAAACTCTTTAACGTTTCAATTAAATTATCACAAGGACTTCGCAATTTCTTCTATCTCTCTTATAAATTCTTTTTCCGCATCGCAAAACGGTACTTTTTTGTAAACTTCGCCTTTTTTGAAGATTACACAGTAATCTTTAGAACCTGCAATACCTATATCGCAGTCTTTCGCTTCACCCGGGCCGTTTACAACGCAACCCATAACCGCTACCTTTAACGGCTTATCGTAGTTTAAAGTAAACTCTTCTACTTTTTTTGCGAGTTCCGCACTAGCCCACTCAGTTCTACCACAAGTTGGGCAAGCAATAACTTCGCAGTAGTTTTTATCAAGACCGCACGCGCGAATTATCTTCTTTGCAATAATCGGTTCGGGAAGTGGGTCACCCGCTAAACTAACTCTAACGGTATCGCCTATTCCGTCCACCAAAAGCGCGCCTATACCCGCGCTTGACTTAATTATTCCGCTTTCGTAAGTACCCGCTTCGGTAACGCCTAAGTGAAGGGGGTAATCGGTTTTACTCTTTAAGTATCTATACGCCTTTACCGTAAGCGGAACGTCACTCGCCTTTGCAGATATTACTATATCGGTTACGCCGTACTTTTCAAGCGAATAAACGTTTTTTAACGCGCTTTCAACAAGTGAAATTTCGTTCCTGCCGTATTTTGATAAAAACTCTTTTTCAATACTCCCAGAGTTACTACCTACTCTAACGGGAATTTTATGCGCCTTTAAACAATCGGCTACCTTTTTGACGTTTTCTTCCGAACCGATGTTGCCGGGGTTTATTCTAACTTTATCCGCACCGTTCTCGATTGACTTTATGGCAAGTTTATAATCGAAGTGAATATCGCAAACGATAGGAACTTTGGTAAGGTTTTTAACCGACTTAACGGCGTAAGCATCTACCTCGTCTTTAACGGCAACGCGAACAATATCGCAACCGTTTAACGCTAAAGCGTTAATTTGAGATGCAACTTCTTCTACCTTTTCAGTTTTAATATTCGTCATAGATTGAACGGCTATCTTGTTTCCACCGCCCAAACTGACGTTTCCAACTTTTACAACTTTCATATTATTTTTCGTTTATTTCGTAAAGTTTTTTAAGACCTTCTAACGTTAAAAGCCTATCGATTTTGGTAATGCACGAAACTTCTTTCGCAATAATTTCACCCATACCGCCGGTTGCGATAACGCTAATCGTTTCAACGCCAAGTTCGGTTTTAATCTTTTTTACTATATTTTCAACAAGACCTGCAAAACCGAAGATTATACCCGCTTGCATTGCAGTTCTCGTCGTTTTAGGAATTGCGCTTTTAGGCGCTTCAAGTTCAATCATAGGAAGTTGAGCGGTGTTAGATACCAAGCCTTCAAGCGAAGTTTTAATACCGGGCGCAATAACAACGCCGATAAGTTCGCCGTTACCGGTAAGCACGTCAAAAGTGGTTGCCGTGCCAAAGTCTATTACTATCATAGGCTTACCGTCACCGTATTTGGTGAAAGCGCCCACGCAGTTTGCAATAATATCCGCACCTACTTCTTTCGGGTTATCCGCTTTTACGTTAAGGCCCGTTTTGATGCCTGCGCCTACCACTTTGGGCGTTATGCCAAAGAAGTATTCGCACATATGGCTTATCGTATAGTTAAGCG
>JAGCLN010000083.1 GCA_017646945.1 Clostridia bacterium
AGGAGCAACCGCCTATTAGGTTTTGCAAATTACCTTTAGGTTATTTGCTAACTTATGGGCGTGTTGCGACGAAGACAAGGCTCATAATTACCTTAACAGTACCGATAAAGCGGTAGTTTGGGTATTAGACGAGGCTCAACAACAAGTTATCGGGAACAACTAGCCTTGTTAGTTTATCGTAGATAAGTTTTAGAAACAAGTTAGGCAAGGCTCACGAAGACGATAGGGTGAGATAGACCTTGTTGGTCAGTTTGATTGAATATTTTAAGACGTTAGAAACAAGCAAGGCAAGGCTCGACAAGACGGGGCGATTACGATAGACCTAAGTGGTCATCGTAAATGCAACGGCTTGGCAGTAACGCAGTATTGCGCCGTTTATAACGGATTAAAAGGCTTATCTAATCCAGGTGCCCAACTCTTCGCCTTGAACAGCCCTAACTAACGAATTTTCTTCATCTAAACCGAAGGCAAGTATCGGGGTTTTGTTTTCTTTACAGATAGCAACGGCGGCAGTATCCATTGCTTTGAGTTCTTGGCTAATAAAGTCAAGATATTTGATTTCTTTGTATTTTTTAGCGTTCGGATTAACCTTGGGGTCGCTATCGTAGATACCGTCAACGTTCTTTGCAAGAAGGATAACTTCCGCGCCGATTTCAGCCGCTCTTAACGCTACCGCGGTATCAGTTGAGAAGAAGGGGTTACCCGTTCCGCAAGCGAAGATTACGATTCTACCCTTTTCTAAGTGAGAGTGAGCCTTTCTTGCAATATACGGTTCGGCAACTCTCGTGATAGTGAGCGCGGTTTGAACTCTCGTGGGAACGCCACGGCGTTCGATTGCGTCTTGAAGGGCAAGCGCGTTGATTACCGTTGCAAGCATACCCATATGGTCAGCGGTTGCTCTATCCATTTCAGTTCCTTGACGACCGCGCCAGAAGTTACCGCCACCTACGACGATACCTATTTCAACGCCTAAATCGTGAACGGCGCAAATTTGGTCAACTACTTTGGAAAGAACTTCTTGGTCAAAGCCCATACCCTTATCGCCCGCTAAGGCTTCTCCACTAATCTTTATAATAACTCTTTTATATTTGACTGCCATAAATACTCCTTGAAAATCGTTTGAATATATTGTATACCCACAACGCCAAATTGTCAATATCGTAAAAAAAGGAACTATAAAATAGTCCCTTTTCTATAATTATTTCTTCATTGCGGAAACTTGTTCAGCAACAGCGTCTGCCAAGTTTTCGTTCTTCTTTTGTAAGCCTTCGCCCATTTCGTAACGAACGAAACGTCTAACTGAAATCTTTTCACCGATAGTAGCGGTTGCTTCAGTAACGATTTGTTCGATAGTCTTATCCGGATCTTTTACGAACTTTTGGCAAAGTAAGCAGTTGTCGTTGTAGAAAGTTTTAATTCTACCTTCAACCATTCTTTCAATAATCTTTTCAGGCTTGCCTTCTTCGATTGCTTGAGCGCGTAAAATTTCTTTTTCCTTTTCGATAACGTCAGCAGGAACTTCATCTACGGTAACGTAAGTGGGGTTAGCCGCTGCGATATGAAGAGCGATATCGTGAACGAGTTCTTTAAATTGGTCACCACGAGAAACGAAGTCAGTTTCGCAGTTTACTTCTACGAGTACGCCTACTCTACCACCCATGTGAATGTAGCTTTCTACTAAACCTTCAGCAGCGATTCTACCTGCTTTCTTAGCAGCCTTAGCAATACCCTTTTCTCTCAAATAGTCAACGGCTTTATCCATATCGCCGTTAGTTTCAACGAGAGCGTTTTTGCAATCCATCATACCTGCGCCCGTTCTTTCACGGAGCATTTTAACGTCACTTGCTGTAAAACTCATATTCGTTCTCCTTTATTATTCTGCTTTTTCTTCAGCTGCTTCTAAAACAGCGTCTTGAGAAACTTCTTCTTCGTCTACGTTGTGCTTAACAGCATCTGCACCTTGGTTTGCTTCAATAACAGCGTCTGCAATAATAGATGCGATAAGTTTTACCGCGCGAATTGCATCGTCGTTACCAGGGATAACGTAATCGATATTGTCAGGATCACAGTTAGTATCGGTAATAGCAACTACGGGGATACCGAGTTTCTTTGCTTCCTTAACTGCGATTTCTTCACAGTGAGGGTCAACTACGAAAAGCACGCCAGGAAGAGTGTGCATTTCTCTAATACCGCCAAGGTTTAATTGAAGTTTTTCTCTTTCTTTGTTGAGTTCGATAACTTCTTTCTTAGGAAGAAGGTCGAATTCGCCTGCTCTTTCCATAGCGTCAAGCTTATTAAGTCTATCAACTCTTGAACGAATAGTCTTGAAGTTGGTAAGAGTACCGCCAAGCCATCTTGAATTGATGAAGTATTGACCGCATCTTTCTGCTTCTTGAGCGATAGCTTCTTGAGCTTGTTTCTTAGTACCTACGAAAAGAACTGACTTGCCAGCCTTAGCAACTTCTACTACGAACTTGTAAGCCTTTTCAATTTCTTCTACTGTGAGTTGAAGGTCAACGATATGAATGTTGTTTCTTGCACCGTAGATGTACTTCTTCATTTTGGGGTTCCATCTTGAAGTTTGGTGACCGAAGTGAACGCCTGCTTCAAGAAGTTGTTTCATTGAACATACTGCCATAAAAATTTCCTCCGTTTATTCCTCCCGACACTTGTTTTATCAGGCTCTACCCACGCATGAAAAATTGAAATTTACGGGGCAACGAACGCCTGCAATATATCGGTGTGAATTTTTTAGCCTTTACATATTATCACAATTTTTTAACTTTGTAAACTTTTTTAAGGGGGTTTTTATAAAAAAACCGCCCACTCCAACAAAGGAAGTAGGCGGAAATTTTAATTTTTAATTATTCTTCAACAGTCTTTGTAGCTTTATTCTTTTCAATAAGTTTGATAACGAAGATTGCAAATGCTAAAAGCGCAAGAGCGAGAACCCACATTAATACTGCGGTTAAAACGCTACCAAGAACTGCCAAGTAACCCGCAACTACGTAAGTAACGAACGAGATACCAGCAATGAGCGCCGCATAGGGAAGTTGTGTTTTAACGTGGTCGATATGGTTACAGTTACCACCGGTAGACGCCAAAATCGTAGTATCGGAAATGGGTGATACGTGATCGCCGAATACCGCACCGCCAAGCGTTGCGGAAACGGTTAACAATACGAGTGTTCCATCTCCGCCCAAAATTGCAACTGCAATGGGAACGAGTACGCCGAAAGTACCCCAAGAAGTACCGGTAGCAAACGAAATAGCGCAAGCGCAAATAAAGAAGATTGCGGGGAATAACGCTTGAACGCTATCGGGAACTTTATTCATGTTCGCATCAACGAACGCTTGAGCGTCAAGATAGCCGCCCTTTGCGCCCATAATACCGGAAATAGTCCAAGCAAAAGTTAAGATTAAGATTGCGGGAACCATAGTCTTAAAGCCTTGAGTGAAGCTTTCGGTAATAGCCTTGAAACTTACTACTTTATCAATCATATAGTAAGCGCCAACGATGATAAGAGCAAGGGTTGAACCGATTGCAAGAGAAGTTCCTGCATCACAGTTAGAGAATGCTTCGATAACGCCGTTTGATTGAAGCGTTGCGCCGTAACCTGCAGCTTCAAACTCAGCAAATATAGAAGTTTCACTTATTGCAACTTCAAAGTTGGGAATAAAGAGAGTTATAGTGTTAGCGTCCGTAATAGTGTAGAATACTTCGTCAGCAACCAAACTAGAAGAAATTTCCGCCTTAGTTAAAACTGAAATTACTTCTGCGTTATTGTTGAGAAGAACTTGCACGCCACCATCTACGACTTCAGAAGAAAGAACTTGAGCGTTTTCAAAAGCAAGTTCTAAAGTTGAACCCCAGTTATAGAAGAAACCAGAGTAAATCATACCACCGATACAGCAAACGATTAAGATTACCACGGGGATAATAAGGTGGCGAACTTTACCACGGGGATTAGAAGCAATCGTGTTATCTTCTTCGGTGGGAAGGTCGGTTTCACCTGCGTTTAAATCACCGCTTGTTTCAGCGATAGCTTCGTTTTTCTTCATCTTGCCAAAATCAAGTTTTAAATAGCAGAATGCAAATACCATTATGATAGTTAAAAGGGCGTAAAGGTTGAAGGGAATAGTCTTCATAAATACTACGATACCGTTACCTTCAAGTTCGCCAGAAACTGCAGCCGCCCAAGAAGAAATGGGAGCAATAATGCAAACGGGAGCAGCAGTAGAGTCGATAATCCAAGCAAGTTTAGAGTGAGAAACCTTAAACTTGTCCGTTACCGGACGCATTACCGAGCCAACCGTTAAACAGTTAAAGTAATCGTCAACGAAGATAAGGCAACCAAGCGCAGCCGTTGCTCCGAGAGCACCTTTTTTAGAACTAATCTTCTTTTGCGCCCATTCGCCGTACGCCTTAGAACCGCCGGATTTTTGCATTAAGATTACAAAAATACCGAGTATTACCAAGAATACTAAAATAGGTGCGTTTTCACCAAGTTTTTCACTCATTGCAGTATACGTAACGCCGAGTGCTTCAAGCGGATTACCGCCAACGAACATCAATGCGCCAACTAAGATACCGATAAAGAGCGAAACGTACACTTGCTTAGTTAAAAGCGCGAGTACGATTGCTACTATTGCGGGCACGAACGCCCAAAAAGTACCTGCCATGTTTCCTCCTATTATGGTAGCAAAGCCCTACTACCAAAAGTTATTTGTATTTACTATACTACACGCGATAGTAATTGTCAAATAATTGTGTGATTTTAGTGAAATTTGCTAAATATTGAACAAAAATAATGAAAATGCCAAAAAACTCTTGCTTGGTTAAGATTTTTATGGTACTATAAAAGCAATTTTGAAAAGGCGGTGGAATAATGGCAAAAACTAAAAATACCGAACTTCAAGTGCCTAACGGTAAACACCCTATTTGGCCGATATACAAATTTATAATAAGGTGCGTGCATAGGCATAAACCTAAAATTATCAACCTTGCAGGCGAACTTACAAAGGAATCAATAGTGGTCGCAAACCACTCCGCAATGAGCGGTCCGCCGGTGCTTGAACTTTACTATCCGCACACTACTTGCAAGTGGGGCGCGCACGAAATGTTCGGTAACCACAAGTCGAGAACGGATTATCTTCGCGACGTTTTGTATATTCAAAAAAAGCACATGAAACCGGGCTTTATAACTTCTGCAAAGGCGTGGATTATCGGTTGGCTTAACCCTATCGCGTACAAGGGTATGAGAAACTTGCCCACCTATACTGACGGCAGGCTTGGAAAGACTATTAAAACGAGTATCAAGGCAATCGACCAAGGCTACCCCGTTATGATTTTCCCCGAAAACAGTAACGAAGGTTATTTTGACGTTCTTACCGAGTTTTTCCCCGGCTTTGTTATGCTCGCTCAACGCTACTTTGTTGAAAAGGGAAAAGATATCCCCGTTTACCCGACCTACATATCGGTTAGTAAGCATATTTTGGTTATCGGCGAGCCTATCTACTGCCAAGACTTAGTTAAGCAAGGCATGAACCGTTACCAAATTGCGAACGTGTTTAAAGACAAGGTTAACGAACTTTACTTTAACTATGTTAAAGATGCGGAAGTTTACTACGCAAAGAAAGATAAAAAACAAAAATAAAATGCGGTGATTTCACCGCATTTTTTATTGCTATTAAACTTTAACCGCGCCGTAGAACTGAGTTGTTTTCGCGCCGATTTCGTTTGCCTTTTCCATAGCGGATAAAAGGTTTTCTTTGGTAAACGGCTTGCCTTCGATACAAGCGTTAAAAGTTCCAAAGAAAGCGTCGCCCGCGCCAGTCGTATCAACGGGTTTTACGGGAACGGTTGGCGCAAACCCCGTTTCGCCGTCAAGGTAATACGTGCTACCCTTACTGCCGAGCGTTATAAGGAAAAGTTGACCTTTACGGCAAAGCGTTTTGCAAGACTTAACAAGGTCCTTTTCCCCCGTGAAAAGTTCAAGTTCTTCTTCTGAAAATTTTACGATATCCGCTGATTTTATAAATGGTAAGTAAGTTTTAACGGCTATCTCTTGGCTATCGTAAGTATCCGCTCTAAAATTAACGTCAAAAGAAAGCCTTACGCCGAGTTCTTTTGCCTTGTTTACCACTTCGTTTGCAAACGCAACGCCTTCTTTTTCTGAAAGCATAAGCGAACTTAAATGAATGGTTTGCAAGTTTTCATACGAGCCGAAATCTATTGCGGAAACGTCAACGTGATAATCGGCGGTATCGTTTCTTATGAACTTAAAATCTCTCTCGCCGTTATCAAGCGTTACCAAAGCAATAGTGGTTGCCCTTTCGCTATCAACTTGAATATCGAGTTTGTCAAGGTTAGCCTTTTTCATTTGCTCGATTAAAAACTTGCCGTTTTCATCGCTACCTACCCTACCTACGAAAGATGCGTTTGCGCCCTGTTGCTTGGCGTTTACTATCATATTAACGGCAGCACCGCCTAAAAAGTTCTTTTCAACGCCGTTTTCAACTATTTTATCAACGAGTATCTCGCCTATTGCAAGTATCATAATTCCACCTTATTTAATATCGTAAGTAGACCTTAAAACTATCGTTTTAGGCTCGCCTTTAACTACTTTTATCTTTCTTTCGCCCTTGTTCATATCAAAGAAGTTATCTTCCAAGATAAAGTCGCTATCGGGCGAGTAAATTTCAACCGCGCGAGCGTAAGCGTTTGCCTTAACGGTTATTTCATCGCCGTTTATCTCATACTTAAGTTCGGGGTTTTTGAAGTTGAAGAATTTAGGCCTTGTAAAGAGTGAACTGCCGTAAGTTACAACCTTTCCGTCCACAACGAATTCAAACCATAAATAATTTTCGCTAACGTCGGTATGATTAAAGTCAATTTCCTTAATTGCCTTGCTTGAAAGGGCGGGAACGGTTAACGATTCTTCGCCACTTCTTAACACTTCGCCACTTGCCGATACGAGTTGCCACTTAACTAAACCGCTTACGTCGCTGAGCGTTTCGTTAGCAACGGTGAGTTCGGCTTTCGTTTCATAAGTTATATTCAATACGTCAATTACCGATTTACGAGTTGAGAACTCGCCTGTTTCCTTGCAAGAAATCATTACGGGCGCGTAGAAACGCTTTGATGCGTAGTGAAGGGCTTTATATCTTCCGTAATAGTCGATACTCGACCAGCTTGGGCAGGGCCAAATATCGTTTAACTGCCAGTAGAGTGAACCCATACATCTACCGCGGTTGCGCCTCAAATGTTCGGCGGCGGTGCGAACGTAGTCCGCTTGATAAATTTGGGTTGCGTATAATAAAATTTCAAAATCGGTGGCGTATTTATACTCGTCGCCGATAAGCATTAAAAGTCTTGCATTTTCGTGCGCTTTTCTTTGGTGGTTTTCCATTACCCTACTGAGTAAGTTTTTGTCCTCTTCTTCGCAGAAAGTATCTATCGTTTTCATACACGGGAAAGATTGAAAACCGTACTCGCTCAAATACCTAAAATAGTGCTCGCGAAGTTTTGCCAAAGAACCCGTCTTCCAAAAGTGGTTATCGCCTGCGTTTTCGTTTTGCGGGTCAACGCAACCGCCGTAAGTGGACGGCGATGACGGAACGTATAAAACTTCCGGCGCAATCTCGTCCATAAGCGATTTTACTTCGCCTTCGAAAAATTCAAAGTAACCGTCCCTATACTCGTCGATACCCTTACCGCTATCGTAGATAAAGAGTTCTTCAATCTCGTTGTTTCCAGAGAACAAACCGATACAAGCGTGGTGCTTAATTCTCAATACGTTTTGCCTAATTTCTTCTAAAGCGTTAGAAGAAAATTCTTCGCCGAACGGATAGAGAGTGCAAGCGAACATCAAGTCCATAAACACGATAATACCAAGTTCGTCGCAAGCGTCAAAGAAGAATTCGTGCGGATAGTAACCGCCACCCCAAACCCTTATCGTGTTGTGATTAGCAAACACGCAGTCTTCAAGAAGTTTTCTCGTTCTTTCGGGGGTAATATTAGTTAAGATGTTATCTTCGGGAATATAGTCAGAACCCATTGCGAAAATTCTAACGCCGTTTACTTCGTGGCAGAAAGTTTCGCCGTACTCGTCTTTTTCACGGCGAAGTACCATTGAGCGAAGACCTATTCTCTTAGACTTTTCATCAATCACTTTACCACCGCATATAATCTTAGCGGTAACTGTGTATAACGGTTGCTTGCCGTAGCCGTTAGGCCACCAAAGTTCAGGGCAAGAAACTTCGTTCTTTTCGCCGTTTTTCATAGCGAAAGTTTCACCGCTCGGCGAAGTGATTGAAATTGATATTTCGCAATCTTTCGTTGCGGTAACGCTAGGAATAACGAAAACTTTACCGTTTGTATGCTCTTGCAAAATTTCCATTTTTTCAACTCTTGCAAGGTCGGAATTAACAAGGTAAATATCTTTCCATATACCAAGGTCTGGAAGTCTTGGACCCCAGTCCCAACCGAGCATACAATGCGCTTTTCTAACGTACATCATGCCGAGAACACAATGCGAACCGCCAAAGATATAATTTTCTTTAAACTTTGCGCCAATATAATCTTCAAGCGCTAAAAATACCGCCTTTATTTCGTTTGAGCCGTTTACCAAATAGGGCGTAACGTCAAACCTATACTCGCGGTGCATATTTTCAGTTTTACCAACTTCTTTGCCGTTTAAATAAATGGTGCAAAGCGTATCAACGCCTTCGCAAACGAGTTCAACGTTGTTATCGCCTTTTTCGTAAGAGAAAGTCTTGGTAAAAGTATACTCGTTGTTTGCAATCTTAACCGCATCTAAACAGTTAGTTCTGTAAAGCGGATTTTCCATTAACCCTGCGTTTAATAAAAAAGAATAGAGTGAGCCGGGAATTTCACCATCCACGTTATAGCCTGCGCCGGTCATATTCCAAGTGCCGTTAAGTAAAAATTTTTCCATAGATTTATCCTTTAAAATTTTTATATATTGATTGTAACCTTTTTTTATAAAAAAGTCCATAGTTAAAACGCCATTATATTTAATTTTTGAATTTATTTTTCGCTTGGCAGTTTAACGATTGACAAAATTTTTACTAAATAGTAACATTATAAGCGGAGATAACTTATGATAAACACTTTTTTAGCGACTATAAACCCTATGCTCACCCTGTTTATTTGCATAGTTTTGGGGTTTATTTTATCAAAATTAAAATTATTGCCTGAAAACGCAAGCAAGGTTATGGCTAAGCTTGAAACTTATGCGTTTTGCCCCGCTCTTAGTTTTTACACGATGGCGAGAAATTGCACCGTTAAAAACATAGGCGAGCACGGTATCAATATTATATTGTTCAGCGTTGTTTGCGCCGTTGCCATTTTAATTTCGTATCTTCTCAACGGGTTTTTCGTTAAAGATAAAAAAAGTTACGACCGTGGCGTCTTCCTTTACGCGCTCGCTTTTGCAAACATAGGTTACGTTGGCGACCCACTCGTTCTTTCAATGTTTGGCGAAGTGGGTTTATCGTATTATAAACTTGCCTGCCTTCCATTATCAATGCTCATCTATATTTGGGGAATTTCAGTTTTAGTTCCCAAAAAGGAAGGTAGCGGAAAATTCTCTGCGCTCAAAAACGTTTTAAATCCGCCGACGATTGCGCTTTTTATCGGTATTGCGGTAGGTCTTTTAGGTCTTGGCGAAACCTTGCTCGGTAGCGAAAAGGAATTAACCGTTATCGGCTCAACGCTCAATAACCTTAAAAACTGCATGGGCCCCGTGGCTATGATTATTGCAGGTTGCACCGTTGCTCAATATAAAATTAAGCCTATGCTTACTAACAAAAAAGTTTACTTTGCTACTATACTTAGGCTTATACTTATCCCAACGCTACTCGTTCCTATGGTGTTCGGTTTAAAAACGCTTATGAACGCTTGCTTTAACTTAACGATAGATAACTTTATAGTTCACTTAGCGTTCGTTGCTCTCGGCGCACCGCTCGGTCTTAACACGGTAGTATTCCCCGAAGCCTACGGTGGCGATGCTAAAACAGGCGCAGGTATGGCTATGATTTCTCACACACTTTGCGTTATAACAATTCCGCTTATGTACGCGCTCGTATCAGTAATCTTTCCGTTATAAAATCAAAAAGAACTCTCAAGCCGAGAGTTCTTTTTTTGTTTATAAAATTTTTGTTTTTTCAGTTTTTATTGCCCATATTTTTTAAAGATTTTTGCATGTAATACTCGAAGAGCAAATCATCCAAGCAGTCTCTATATGGCAAGCATGCTCCATTTTCGAGCCCGCCCAAAGATTCAAATCTACATCCCCCTTGACATATCGGTAAAACATCGCATGTTTTACATTTATCATAAGGATATTCCCTATCGAGCCAAAAATCTAAATTTTTTTGGTTTGTAATACCATTTTTTAAATCCCCAACAATCCCAGCATAAGAATCATCCGAAATATAATGCTCACATTTTAAAAGTTTTCCTTGAGCATCAACAACATAAAAATACGGGCTATACGCTGAACAAGGTAACGGTCTAAAACGAACACCTAATTGGAATAAGTTATTAATATATCCACATTCCATAAGTTTTTTCATAATAATTAAATAAATGTTCGTTCCATCTTCTAAGTGGTAATTTCTCTCGGGCCCAAAAATATTGTGGCAATAGACTGAAAATGTTTTAGGGGTCCCAATTTCTTGTTTCAAATAATCTATACACTCAATAATATCAGTATAATTAGATTTATCAAAATTAAGTCTTATCGAAACAGAAACTCCTGCTTCTAATAATTTTTTTATCCCTAAAATAACTGTTTGAAAAGGGTTTGCATCATTTGTAAAAACATAATTTTTTATTGAATTATATTTGTCATTAATGCCGTCTAATGTAATTTGTATTCTTTTTAGTTTCCAATTGGCAATTTTATCGATATATTTATTCGCTAAATAGCCATTAGAAATCATACTAGAAGAAAAATCAACACCTAAATGTGCTAATTGATTAGAAATTCTATCAATCATATCAACATTTAATAACGGCTCACCACCAAACCATTTAATATGAATTTTCTTATCCTTATTTTTTAAAAGCAATTTAATTATATCGCTTTCAATATCTTTAGTAGGATTTATTCGCTTTGTTCCATTTTGGAAACAATAGGAACATCTAGCATTACAATGAGTTGTAGTAAATACGGTTAAACGAAAATTATTATTTTTATGCTCGGCAGTAAAATGCTGTTCAACAATGCTTGCCGATTCATCGGCGTAAGAATTGATAAAATTCATTTCATACAACTTTTGCAATTCAGTCTCGTCAAAAGAACACAATTTCCCATTACGTAATAATGAAAACTTATCATCATCAAGCCTAATTAAACTTAAAGAGCAACTATTAAAAACCAGGTTACATTCGTTTTTGGTTATGTAACGATTGTAACCTGACGGCTTTAAATTATTTACTTTTTCTTTAAACATTTCTTGTTTTTAAATCCTTGAATTTTAATGCTTGGGTATTAGGTTCCCCATTCATGGTCGCAAAAATTAGGACAAGAATCGTCATCACTCCAGCAGTCGCCACGGCAACCATACACTTTAATGCCTTCATCAGATAAATTTTCACTACAATTAATCATATTATATTCTATTATTTCCATATGTGCCCTCCTAATTATCTATTATTTTACATACATCATTTGAAAATAATGCGTATTGAAATTATATCACATCATTGTTGCTATGTCAACAATAGTATTAATCTTTCCGTTATAAAATCAAAAAGAACTTTCAAGCCGAGAGTTCTTTTTTTGTTTATAAAATAATTTCAAACTCGTTTGTTTGGTTGGTTTTTGAAAGGTTTATTTGCTTTATATATGTTTTGCCGTTTGATATAACTTCAATATCATAACTGCCGTAAAAACCCCTAAACTCTACCGCGCCGTCTTCTTTTGAAAGAGAGGTAATATCGGTATGCCACCTTTTTTGAATGAGTTCTTGTATCTTAAAATAAGCAGGTTTTGGCGATAAATCAAAGCGTAAAAGTCCGCCGTGGAAATAGTTTTCGCCTATCGTCATATCCCCTTGCGACATAGCAATCTTTTCAGGGGTAGCATCCCACAAATGCGCGTATCCGTCAACCAAGTTCCAGTATACTATTTGCTCTACGTTTGGATGAGAGAACCATAAGGAATAAAGTTTATCAATCATTTCCGCTTGAATTTCTTCATCTTCGCTATTCCACGAATATGCAGGAATTGTAACTTCGGTAATTTGCAAGGGCTTATTAAAGTTAGAATACATATCCATATGCTTATAGATAAGTTCTGGGTTTAAATGCGCTCTCGTTAACTCGTATTCTTTTTCTTTAGGGTAAAAAAGATGATATTGCATACCGATAGCGTCAATCTTAGCACCTTTTAAAAGATTTGCTTCAATATATGAATAATATTTATCGGTTGGTCGGCATTTATCTTTCCAACAATGTTCCGTGGTCTCGTTGATAACTAATTGATTGAAAGGAAAATATTTTTCTGCAAGTTTAAAGCACCAATAAACGTAATCAGGTTCGTCGTAAAAAGCGGTTCTACCTTTGTCCCACGCCATTTCGTTAGTTACTTCAATAGTTCTAATTTTATCGGCGTACCTACTTGATATTTCTTGGTATCTTCTTTCAAGTTCACTCTTAACTTCTTCAACGCTTGCGTTATAAAGCCACTTGGGGAAAAACCCTTCGTATGCAAGGGCGTGTTCTCTCGGCTCAATGCCGTGCTCGTTGCAATACTCTAAGCATAATTCAATGGGCGGTCTGCGATACACTTTTACGCTATCTTTTAAATAGCGTGGGCTACCTTTTTCAGGCTCCAAAGTATCCCAGTAAAAAGGAAGGGTTGCCATATTGAAAACGCCTTTGAACAAGTCCTTATACGCTTGGTTTTTCTCAGGTGTTTCCAACTCGTCAAGCATAAACAAATTTGCGCCGAACCTAAACTCGTGCGATTTTTGTTTTACGTTGATTTTAGCGTTTGCTATCGCCTTGCCGTTATTGTCTTTTAAAAAGATTTTGGCGTTCCCCTTTCGGTAACGCTCGATTCCACTATCAACCTTTTCTTTAACGAAATCTTTTTGAGTTTCAAATAATTCAAGAATTTTTCTTCTATCCGCCATAATTCCACCTTGTTATCTACATTATAATCGCATACCACCCAAAAAGCAATAATATATAGAAAATAAAACCGCGGTAGTAAAAACTACTGCGGTTTTTTTAAGCAACTATTTTTTATTTTGTAATTCGTATTATTCAGCTGGGTGTATATAGTACATAATCTCAATAGAATCTGTTGTATAATTTACCCCATCAAGTTTCCAAGTAAAATGTGGATTATTTAATACTATATAAGCATAATATGGCTCATCAGATGGTTCAGTTCGGTGAAGACCAGCAAAATAATAACATTTACTATATGCATTTGAAAGAGCATTTAGTATAATTTGTTCTATACCCCAAATTTCATTAGTGCCTACTTGAACTTGAACTCCGTAAGTAAACTCAAATCTGTTAGGACCTGTAATAAATTTATTAGTGTTTGCATCACCACTTCCAACATCAACACCTGGAACTACATTAACTACATATTTATTAATCTTGACTTCAGTTCTATAAAGTTGAGAAAAATCAAACTGTACATATGAAGACGTGTTATTAGATAGCATATAGTAAGTTGGAATAGTGATATCTTTTACGTTTTTGTATAGTGCAAGTTCTTTATAATCAACCAATACAATCGCAGAGTTATCGGTTACAACATCTCCTTGAGAACCGTCATCGTTGATAAACACCCACTCATGTAAACTTGTTTCAATGTTTTTTAAGTCAACCAATTGATAGCCATTATCTGTTAAAATAGCATTAACTTTAATTGACGTGAACCCATCAAAATCATCATATGTCTCAATCATTGTCCAATTTCCGTCTATGTATGCATATGGTTCTGTTTGAATAAATGATGAATAATCGTAATCTATGTTTGCAGTTATTTCGCTATTTGTATCAATATGGATATACTTAAAATCATTTGGCTTATATTGATAATCATGTGACAACTCGTGTGTTTGTGCAGTTTGAATCATTTCAATAGGTTTAATTGTTAAAACTGCATAGTCAAAAATAAATCCGTCGCCATATGTGCCATATCTATAGTTGTTCCAACCAGGCACATAAGCAAAAACATAATATGTTCCTTGTTCATAATGTTCATATATTTGACCAGTCGAAAAATGCTCATAAAATTGCATAAATGCTTTCTTTTGTTCTTGTGTTTCTAAAGCATCATAGGTTTCTTTTTCAATCACTGCCCATTGAATGTGCTCTTGTTGGTCATAGCTTGCATCTAAATTTTCAATATCAAAACTAAAATGTTTTGTTGGGTCACTTTCTCTTTCGTTATGTCCCCAGACCATTTCAGCATTATATGCATAATCTGTGCCATCAAAAATGCGAACGCGTAAATTTGAAACTATAATTGGCAAAATTTCCACACTAAAAGTTACTGTCCAAAAATTATCGCTTTTTAATGTTAATTTAAATTCATATGTAGCAACATAGTCGTTAGTAGTATTGCCTGTGCCATTAGTCCAAAAGTCAGGGAATGTTGTTTGCGGTTCTCCCCACCCTTCTCTCCACTCTACACTTATGTCAAAATCGTCAAGAGAAAACTCTGTGTTTAAGCTTTCGTCTGACCAATCACTTTTTACAGATATATTTTGGGCGGTTATTGCAGTTTCTCCAATTGTGCAACTAAATACATTTGTTTCTGTGCCATTAATATAAACTTTGTAACCTTTAAATGTTGGTTCTACTGTATTGCAAGCTGTAAGCATTAAAACACAAGGCAAAATTAAGCATATTGCAAATAAAAAAGTTAATATCTTCTTTTTCATAAATTTTTCTCCTTTTACCAAAATAAAAAAGTGCCGACTTGTGAACAAATCAACACTAGCAAAGTGACTTTGTTCGCAAAGTTGCGACACTTAGTTTAACAATAAAATCTGCACAAAAGATTTGTATGTAATGCGAAAACAGTACACTTATGCCCTGTAAGTATACTTTTGTGTGAAAATATTAAATTAAGGTCGCAAATATATTTTAGC
>JAGCLN010000084.1 GCA_017646945.1 Clostridia bacterium
CTTTTAGATAAAGATTTTAACGGTTTGTGTTTTATAAACTTCGTTGATTTTGATAGCGTTTACGGGCATCGAAACGACGCCAACGGTTATGCTAAAGAAATTTCAAACTTCGATAATTTTTTGGGTGAGTTTATTGAAAATCTTAAAAGTGAAGATATGCTCATAATCACAGCCGACCACGGTTGCGACCCTTCAACGCCTTCTACCGACCATTCGCGAGAAGACGTGCCTTGTTTGATTTACAAAAAGGGCGTAAAATCCCAAAACCTTGGAACGAAAAACGGGTTTAACTTTATTTCAAAAGTTATTTTAAAGGAATTTAATTTATGACGGCTTACGAAGTTATTAAAAAGAAGCGCGATAAAAAAGAACTTACTAAAAGCGAGATTGATTTTATCGTTAACGGCGCGGTATCGGGCGAGATAAAAGACTATCAAGTATCCGCTTTTTTAATGGCGGTGTATTTTAACGGTATGACCGAGCGTGAAACGCTTGATTTTACCCTCGCAATAGCAAATTCCGGTGACAAGGTTAAACTTGACGGTTTTAACGGGATTAAGGCGGATAAGCACTCTACGGGTGGCGTTGGCGATAAAACTAGCCTTATAATTTCGCCTGTTATCGCTTCGCTCGGCGTTAACGTTGTTAAAATGAGCGGTAGGGGGCTTGGGCATACCGGTGGAACGGTTGATAAACTTGAATCAATCAAGGGTTTTAACGTTGAATTATCCTATGACGAGTTCTTGGCGGTCGCTAAGAAGACCGGCCTTTCAATAATTGGTCAAACGGGAACTTTCGCACCTGCCGATAAGGTTTTCTACGCCCTGCGTGACGTTACCGCTACGGTAGATAGCATTCCGCTTATCGCATCGAGCATTATGGGTAAAAAACTCATCGCTGATGACGACGTTATCGTTTTAGACGTAAAGGTTGGCTTAGGCGCGTTTATGCAAAGCATTGAAAGTGCGCGCGAACTTGCAAAGGTAATGGTTGCAATCGGCAAAGGCGCAAACAAAAAGATATCCGCCGTTATTACCGATATGAACTCACCGCTCGGTAACTACGTTGGAAACGCCTTAGAAGTTTATGAAGCCGTTAAGGTTTTAAAAGGCGAAGTTAAAAACGATTTGTACGATATATGCAAAGCGCTTTCCGTTGAAATATTAACCTTGTCCGACTACGGCGATAGAGAAGAATGCGAAAAGGCGTTTGATTTAGTTATTAATAACGGTGAAGCGTATAAAAAGTTTGAAGAGTTCGTTACCGCGCAAGGCGGTGATTTATCAGGTATTTTAAGCGGAAAATATAAAGGCGAAAAAGTGTGTGAAATCACCGCTCAAAGTAGTGGATATATAACTATGCTTAATGCCGAAAAGGTTGGGCTTTCCGCTTTAACGCTCGGCGCTGGTAGAACCAAAAAAGAAGATAGTATTGATTATTTAGCAGGTATCATTCTCAATAAAAAACTCGGCGATAGGGTAGAAAAGGGCGAAGTTATTGCTAAACTTTATTCTTCAACTTCAAATGGCTTTGATATGGCTTGCAAGATATTTAACGACGGCGTTCAAATAAATAGTGAAAAACCGCCGGTAGATAGTAAAGTTATCGAGTATATAAGATAAAAAATTCCGCTTGTAAAAAGCGGATTTTTATTTGCAAAAATAGTAAAAATTATGTATAATAATTTCGTTATGATATCTAATAAAAGACAAAACTTACTCGGGCAAGCGTTACTCTTGTTTGCAACTCTTGCTTGGGGAACTTCATTTTTCATACTCAAAGAAACTATCGAACAGGTAAACGAACTTTTCGTTTTAGCGCTTAGGTTTTTATCTTCGGGGCTTATTTTATTCGCTATCTTTTTTAATAAGATTAAAAAGGCAAGTAAAAAGGCTGTTCTTCACGGTTTAATTCTCGGCGTTATCTTGGTGTTTGCTTACGTTATTCAAACTCGCGGTTTTTATTACA
>JAGCLN010000085.1 GCA_017646945.1 Clostridia bacterium
GAACGATCTAGATAGATCGTTCTATTCAGTCTATTTTTAACGGTTAAAGCGTATTCGGTAGCAATTCTTTCGGCTTGAATAAGTTCGTTCATAGTATGACCGCAAAGGAAGTTAACGTCAGCAATATCTTCGCAACCATCGGGAATTTTAACAATTTTTCTATACTCGTCAACCGCCAAGAAAGTGGTAACTTTATCAAACGGGCCTTCGGTATATAATTGAACTTGGCTGTGTTGGTCAGTAACACCTAACGCCTTAACGGGGGTTTGACCTGCAAACACTAAATTACCCTTTTTATCAACTTCTTTACCTATACTTTCCGCCCAAAGTTGACAGTACCAGTCGGCAATATATTTAAGCCCGTCTGCATACGGCATCATAACTGAAATATTTTTACCGCGGTTTAATGAAATATAGGAAAGTAAAGCACTCATGAGCGCAGGGTTTTTATCTAAGCTCGAAGATGAGCAAAGTTCGTTCATATACTTAGCGCCTTCTAAAAATTCTACAATATCAACGCCTAAAACTGCCGCGGGAAGTAAACCTACGGGCGAAAGTTCAGAGAATCTTCCACCTACGCTATCGGGAATATAGTAAGTTTTATAATCTTCCTTTTTAGCAATCTTGATAAGGTTACCCTTTGAAGAAGAAGTTGTAGTAATAATGTGGTCTTTTGCTTTATCGCCGAGTTTTTTAGTTAAAATATCGTTGATAATCAAGTATTGAGTCATGGTTTCGCTTGTAGAACCACTCTTTGTGATAACGTTAAACATAGTTTCTTCAACGTCAATAACGTCTAAGAGCGCAACCATGCGTTCAGGGTCTACGTTATCTTCAACGTAGAATTTAGGTCCACCCCTTTTTTCATCGGGTAAATCGTTATAATGAAGGTGACAAAGCGCTTGGAATACAGCGATAGGACCAAGAGCAGAACCGCCAATACCTAAAACTACGAAATATTTAAAATTCTTTCTAATATCGTTCGCGCAAGCGATAATATCGTCAATTTCCGCTTTGTTATAGTTAACAAGGTCAGCCCAACCAGTCATACCCGTACCACGAATACCTTCAAACGAATTATACGCATCTACTGCAAAGGGGGTCATAGTAGCAATATCGCTGTCTGTTATACCTTCTTTTGCGCCTACAAACTTGTCCATCATATTATTGTAGTCAAATCTAAGTTTAAGTTGCTGTTTTTCTAACATAATTACTCCTTATATATTAAAATATTTTATTTTTTAATTCTCTTAAATAATTTAAGCTGTCTGAAAATTCGGAAATATCACCATAATCGCCTGAATAAACTTCGATTAACATATTTCCATCAAAACCAACGCCTTGTAACCTTTTGAATAAATCTTCAAAATCAAAAGTACCCTTTCCCGGAAGGCATATCTTACCGTTTAAGTCAACGTCAGATAAGTGAACGGTTTTAATTGAAGAACCCATTTCTTCAATATAATCTTTATAAGTATCGCCTGAAATTCTCGCCTGCTTAACGTCTAAGCAAGTTTTAAGCCCTGATAAATATTTTGAAATTTCCTTGTAAAAACCAACGTGGTTATAGTACGCCCACTCAACGTTTTCAAGGCACAACTCAACCCCGCGCGAATACGCAAAATCTTTGACTTTTCCCATCATTTTGGCGATTTTTTCATATTCGTTATAAAGAATATTTTTCTTAAAACGCGCTATTCCGTGCAAAGTGTAATACTTAGCGCCTAATACGTTTGCGGTATTTAAACAACTCTCAAAAATTTTATACGCGTCATTTAAGGCGCGCTCGCTTTGAGAAAAAAGTTGCGGTTCAAAGTGAGTGTTTAAGGTGTGGATTGAGTGAACTTTAATATTGCCTTGCCTTTCCTTTAAGAGTTTGGCAAAACTATCGGTATATTCCGAATAAGTACCTAAGAACACTTCACAAACCTTAGCATCTAAATTATTAAGCGTTACAATCGCATCTTCGTTAAACTGCCTTTTAAATAACGATGCGGTAGAAATCCCTATTTCCATATCAACCCTTTTCGTAAGTAACAACCCCGTCTTTTTGAACAACGGTTATAGTATCGCCCTTTGAAATTTCACCTGAAATAATTCCGTCGGAGAGCAAATCTTCAACGTATCTTGAAATTGCCCTTTTAACGTTTCTCGCGCCATACTCTTCGCTATAACTTTCATTAACGATAACGTCCATCGCCGAATTATCAACAAAAAGTTTGTATCCTTGAGAATTTACCCTATGGATAAGTTCGTTAATCAAAATATCGGCAACGTCATAACAATCACTCTTTGATAACGAGTTAAAAGTAACGATTTCGTCA